>NZ_JAUOQQ010000007.1:0-191307 GCF_030547675.1 Photobacterium sp. 2_MG-2023 | reverse complement strand
ACGGAATATTACAGCGAGATCAGGCCACATCAATATAACGGTGGTCTGACGCCAAATGAGTCAGAACGGTTATTCTGGAATGACTCTAAAACTGTGGCCAGTTTTACTTGACCACTACATTGTTACTCCTTAACATGAAGAAAACTACAGCTAGATGTCTGCGCGATACTCGCCGCCTGAATTTCCTTCGTTATCAGGCAACAGTTCTAATAGCAAAGATCCAAACGAAAATTCCCCCCCTAACCGACACATCTGGCTAACCCGCTCGATACTTTGATGCTGTCCTGCCACCACTCCCTGCGCCAGCGAGTAGGCAATTTTTCTTGCAACTGGGTAGACAGCACAGTAATCCACCGCCGCTGTATTGCCCTCTGCCAAAGCTTTCTCAAGAAATGGCATACATTCTTCAAAGTAATAACGATTCTTTACTCGTTCGGCAAAATCTGAACGGGTCGAATGTGATGATTCAAACTGCCTGAGATAAGCAAGATAGAGGTACTCACCGAGGAAAGCGAAAACTTCATTTATCAGGGGCCGATCTTCGACAAACAAATAACCAGCATTTTGACTATTTTCTGCATATAGCAGCGCATGGGACAGTTCATGGATCAGATCGATACTTCCTTCTGCGCTTCCGTTGAACGGCACCGAGATATAAGTCGGTAAGCGATTACCTCTTTGCCTAGCAAATGGACGGTCAATTTTATCGACCGTCGCGCGTAAATCGAGCTGGATATTCGCTAACATTTCATCGCATGTTGCCGCAAGCCCGGGAAGATAGGTTAAAAATGTCTGGCGGAAAAACCTGATTACCTCCTGATATTCCAGCCTGCAGTATTCATGACTATCCTTTTGCCTTTCGACTTTTGACTGTTTCGCAAGCCTTAACACTCGCGTTACCCATTCCCGGATTATTCTAACCTCCCACTCAGTTAACCGGTTCTCGCGAATGAAAGAGGAAGAAAAAGGCACTATCACAGTTTCCAGAGCTAGATAGTCTGCAGCCCTTTGTTCTTTGTGAGCCAGAATTTCTTCTAGAATCGGTTGTAACTTTGACCGTGCTTGGTAATAGAGTTCATTAGCCATTTTTAGCTCTTGCGCAGCACAGGCATTATTTTGATCAAGTAATGATGCGAGTTCGTACCGACTCTTAAACTCATCCAATAGAGCGATGACCTTCTGATAATCGTCATACATGCCGGGGCCGTCAACGAATGTGTTGGTTGCATCTACCAATTCTGTATCCAACCGCATCTCTGCCCGCAGTACTTTAAAGTGTGAAGGTCGACCAGACATGAGCTCTGCTTTACGGCGAATGGCTTTTGCCCCTTTATCATGGGGGAAAATACGCTCCCTCATATCTCGGATTACATACCGCGAGCCTCCCCAAGGGGCAGCAAGATCATTAACATACAGACGCTCACCGCCATTCCAGTCTGCCCACATCAGACCGGCTTTCTCATGCCGGATACGCTCTTCAATGACCGAGCTGATCCTCGCCCAGGAAAAAAATGCCCAGGGAAAATTTCGCTCATCGTAGTAGACCATCAATTGCTGGTACCAGGCAGGAGGAAGAATTTCCCGCTGAATGTATTCGATATGAATCATTTTGTGATAGTCAGAAAAACTCAACAGTTCAAAAGCATTTCCGAGATAGCGATAAAAGTCATAGGACTCCGGATTAATATGTACCGGCGGAGCATTGTTTTCCGAGTCAGCAAATGGGCTCGCGCAAAGATAGGGATGCTTCCTGTCTATCTGCCAGCAATGGATACTCTCAGGCTGTCCAAACGAGTTACAACATACTTGGTAACACCCTTGCTCGACACTTTTTGCGATCGCTTGGTACAGCGATTCCATTGTCCAACTTGTATTGGTTCGGCTATCCATCGCGACAAGGCAGCTAATTATGCCGAGTGCCCGCTGGTAGGTCAGCGTTTCCGAATTCTTCAGTACAGGTAAGATATTATTCACAATCGGCTTTCCTTGTCACACAGAGAAATGCAACGGGTTTGGTTTTTATGCCAGAAATTTATCCGAGTCTCCCCTTTAAAGAGCTGCTGCTTAATATATTTCGCCGCTGCAGCCAGAGAACCCGGGCAGGCATAGAAGTTGTGCAGCCAGAGTTGATCTCCTTCGTTCCACTCACTTATATGAAGGGATTGGTATGGGTACTCTTCAACACGGGCTAGGGTTTCTGGTGTCAGCCTGTACCAGATAACAAACGCGACAGGAGTTTCATCGTAATTACAGAAAATTGCTAGCTGATTGTGCTCAATGGCGGGCAACAGCACCTGGTTTATATAGGCCATATTCACCTGCTGTTCTGGATAGATCCTCGCCAACACTGAAAGGACTATTCCCAGTTTCTCATAATTTGGGGACGATTCAATAGCCGCTGTTTTCAGTTTAATCTGCATCGTTACCGTAACCTCATTTTGCATGCCAGCTGTACACGGCTATCAATCAGCTCGCTAACCTCTTGCTGTAAATCCGTGGAGCCAGCGATCCGGAATATTTCCCCTCTCAACAAATCAAAGTGAAGGGGATCGAGGTTGCTTTCCCTCTGTTGCAATAGCACTTGCCTTTCAGAAGTGATATCTAAGCCGGTCATTGCCTCCACCTTGGTCATCAACGCATCGAACGAGAATCTAAGGCACTTCTCCAACCTTGAGCGGCACATTTTCGTACCATCAAGCAAAGCCAGAATATCGGTATAGCTGTAATACGTGACCTGGTCCTGATGAGCAGGGATCTTGGTACGCGGCTCTAGCCCGCCCATCTGCAGCATACGTAACAGGTACATGTAAAATTCCCGGGCTGCCTTACAACCGGTAACCAGCTCAATGTAGCGTAACGGTATCCCAACTAGAGCAATAAAATATTGCTCCATGGCCCGTTCGAAGTGGCAGGTGAAATGCTGGCTTATTGCATCACTATCAGCTCCCCGCTCACCGACTGGTCCTAGTTTATTGATGTAGAAACAAAGGTTATAGATGCTGACATAAATGGCGGAATGATCATGCCAGAAAGGCGGATTGCCCCTTCCACAAATAGTATTAGCATGTTTACCCAGTGTTGATATGGTGCCAAAATCAATCCATCGACCGTCGAGGCAAAGGTTAGACGATGTCACCGCACCATGCATAAGACGCACAGACTTGGCGTAAGCAAACTGAACCGCCCAGCGTTCTACCAAAGCTATCAGCCCATCGGAAAGGCTCGCAATATGGGTAGCCAGTATCTGTTCGATAGAATATTTAAGGCTCTCCAGTGCCGCTTTCGTCCTGTCACAGTCGCTAACCAATTCCTCAGCTCTAGCGGAAGGAGAAAAAAAAGGAGCTCTCTCGAAGTGAGCAATGCGCAGTGCATTTTCCCTCACAACCATGCCTCCCGGCAGTTTGACTTGTTCCTTTTTATGATCCCCGATAGCATCAAGACCTGTTTGGATCACTGCCAGGCAGCGCACACTGCCGTAAGGCAACAAGTGGTGGCATACTTCTCCCCACAATGCCTCTTGGATCATATCGACCAAAGTCGCAGAACCGTGGGAGTACCAAAAATCCGAGCCCTCGCCGACCAATGCATTCGGCCCCATTCCCTTGACCTGAAAGTGCCCTTTCAACCCGGCACGGGCCCCTCCTCCATTCCGATTGATAGCCTGGCCGCCATAACGCTCGGCATAAAATTGGCCCTGCCTAGACTGGTCAACGCAGGACGAGTCGGAAAACGTAGTGTAAGCGAACTCGTCTAGTAACCAGTCAACAACCTCCTTATCCGGAAGTTGCTTACCGCTAAACAACTGGTATTTGTGCAGCAATGACATATTTACCCATACCACCTTGGCCTTGGTCAGGCGAAAAGCTATAAATGGGACAAAGCAGCTGTCACTCAATGATAAGTTAATGTTGGCACTATTCATGGCTATCTCTCTATCAATGCTTGATCAATACCATTAAGGATCGGATCGGTGAAATAGCTCAAAATACTGCGCTCACCTGTAATTATATCGACCTGGGCCGTCATACCGTGGTTGATTTCGTGCCGCCGGTTATGAATCGTCAGGTGATCCTGAGCCAGAGATACATAAGCCTTGTAGATATATTGCTCCTCAACCTTGTTGGCATCCCGGAACAAATAGGTGATTGCCCCATCTACCGAGCCATAACGGGTATAGGTATAGGCATCAAACTTAACTCTGACCTTGTTCCCCTTTCGGACAAAACCTGCATCTTTATTGGGGATCATAATTTCCAGGATCTTCCGGTCCTGCTCAGGTACGATTTTCAGTAACGCTTCTCCGGAAGAAATAAAACTGCCGACCGTGGTCACCTGAACATCTTCCACATAACCCGTATAAGGAGAAGTCACTTCCTGATATCTTAGCCGCTTAGTAAGCGCATCTTTCTGACTTTCTAGCTGGGTCTGACTCTGCTTGAGCTCCAGATAACGATCACTAACCTCATGCCGGAACTGGTTAATCGCCTGTGCTTTGTCGCTTTCCAGGCTATCTATCTCGGATTGTATCTGGAGTATTGCCTGTTTCCCTGCTGCGATATCCAGTTCAAGCTCTTTGAGCCCAAATTGCAGTTTCTTTCTTTCCTGACGCGAGGTAAACCCTTTGCTATGAAGCTGCTTGTTGACTTCTAATAGCTCGTCCTGGTATTTGAGTTCAACCTGCTTTCTCTCATTGAGCAAACCCTGCTGTTTGATATTTGCGTGTTGAAGCGCGATCGCATCTCCTATACTGTCAAGCTGATCGACTAGCAGTACAAGCCGGTTACGGGTGACCTGCTGCTCGATCCGTCCCGGCAATTCGCCAGCTCGAAGCTCAGAAAGTTTGGTCACTAGGTTATTGATAGAAATACCCAGTAAAGGCTGAAGGCTCTCCAGTTGGGCATTGATATTGGCCAACGTTTCATAGATTCCCATCAGCTCGCTTTGTTCAGCTTCCAGGTCAAGATGAACAAGCGGTTGCCCTCTTTCTACCAACTGGCCGTTTTTGACCAACACCGCTTGAATCACTGCTGAAACCGGGCTATTAACCAGTTTGATCTCACCGCTCGGTATCACCTTGCCCTTAGTTGCTGCTAGGATCTCGACGTTTGAAGCGGCCGACAGCGTAACAGTGATCACCAGTAAGGCAATAAGTATCACTGGTACCCATAACCGCAGTGGCAGCCTCGGCTGGTGTTCTTGCTGCAAAACCAAAGGGTTGAATGAAATATTCATGCGCAGGCTTCCACATTTTTCAGCACTTCGCCCATCTGATAGTTATGCAAGCGACTGTAAAACCCGTTTCGCCGAATTAGGGCATCGTGTGAGCCTTGCTCGAGGATCTTGCCTTGTTCCATGCAGACAATATTGTCTGCACAGCGTGCAAGGGATAACCGGTGGGTAATGGCGATCAGGGTTTTATTTTCTGCCGCCTTTTTCAGGTTGGCCACGATCTGGTATTCAGATTCATAGTCCAGTGCGCTGGTCGCCTCATCAAGAATCATGATAGGCTTATCGCTGGCCATCGCTCGGGCAATCGCGATTCGTTGGATCTGGCCGCCGGAAAAGTTTTTACCACCTTCGATAACAGGTGTTTCATAGCCCTGTGGCAATGAAACAATAAAGTCATGGATCCAGGCTTGGCGGGCACAATGGTGAAGCCACTCCTCATCCCGACGTGCACTAGAAAACAAAATATTGTCACGGACTGTACCGCTGAACAGGACGTTATCTTGATTGATATATGCAATCTTTTCTCGTAGCGAAGGAAGCGCGATATGGCGTATATCTTTTCCTGATATTTCAATGCGGCCCTGGTAATTGTCAGAAAGGCGAGCAAGCAGGCGGGTCACAGTACTTTTACCAGCACCGGATTCACCGACGATACAGGTCATGGAGTTTGGCTTTATCAGCAGATTAAAGCCATCAATAACCTTGTGCTGACCATAGGCAAATCTTACGTCGGTAAACTCAATCCGGGATATTTCTGAACCTAAGGTACAGCCATTGAGATCTGCCTCGCTTTCTTCATTCATAACCGTGTTGATACGCTCGCGGGACAGCCTGAACTGCATGATCTCTTCCCATATCGACGCCGTACGAAGCAATGGGGAAGTCACGCGGTCTTTCATCATATTAAAGGCAACCAACTCCCCTAAGCTCATTTTTTGCCCCAACACCAAATAGGCACCGACAAATAGAATCACCGCCTCGGATAATTTGCTCAGGGTCGCCGATAACTGGCCGGAAAAGAGCTGAATCACAGAAAGGCTGAAGCTATTTTTCAAAGAGTTACCTAGAGCATTCGCTACCCGCTGGATCGCATAACCTTCCTTCCCTTCGTTCTTAATCACCTCTATCCCCGATAACGATTCCAACACCGCCGAGTTATACTGGATGTTATTAACAAACACCTGCTGATTTTTGCTCTTCAGTGCCTTGCCAAAGAGAAAATATTGCAATAAGTGAAGGGGGACAGTAGCCAGAATTACCAGCGTCAACGTCGCATTAATACTGAGCATGACTGACAAAAAGATCACCATAAACAAGATATCGACCGAGTAGGCTAGCATCCAGTCAGTAATATATCTCTTTATGGTATCTATCTCACCGATCCGAGACATCGTGTCACCAGGAGTATTACTCTGGAAGTAATCTCTCTTCAAGTGAAATAAGTGATGAAAAAAACTTCCGGCCACTTCCGAAATAATACTGCTACTACACCAGTTATAGAGATAAGCCGTAAACCCGTTAACAACAGCTTCTGAAATGGCAACCACAATAAGAATCAAAAAAATAACATTCAATGTCGCATAACCTGAAGATACGAGTACTCTGTCGATGACAGCCATGAAGGAAATAGGAACAGCAAGAGAAAGCAGGTTGGAAATAACCGAAAAAGAAAAAACAATAAACAAGCCTTTTTTATACTTATAAAATACTTTGCGAAACACAAGCATCACCCTATGTAATTATAACTTCCACCTAAAAATACGCTAAAAACTACATAAGTAACTTTATTTTCATTAAAAATCAATTACTTACCTTATTATGATAAAGGTTCCCCGGACGAGAAATTCAAGCTATTCACTATGTTTTTAGGCATTAACCTGCTGTATGACCCTGAGTTTTCATTCATTATTTCATATGCAGCGACTCCTTTTTTCAAAGGCTGGTTCAGACATGTTTTTCTGTTCCGGTAACGGGTTGCCTAGTTAGGCATAAAGTGCTCCTTGATACCATTCTTAAATCAATGTTTTCTCAATTTATAGGCATTTAATACGAGATTGATACTCAAGACTATGGTTTTAATGATATTAAAATCACAAGAACATTTCATTCTTATCGTTAAAATAACTTTTATCTATTTATAATCGTAAACTCAACATGTAGATAGAGTGACAATAGTTTTTTTAGAGGTGTATCGGAAAAAAGTTCAAGAGTTTTAATAAAAAAAATTACTCATGATATATTCAGTTTTGTGATTTTGGTCCTGAGATGTAAAACTCCTAAATCATCAACAAGAAAATAAACATTAAATTCAGTGTTTTGGATTGGTTTATTATAAGTATGGAAAATGCTTTTATTGACATTAAAAGGTAATGATATATGAAAAATTCATCTAATGAGTTGTTGAGAGAAGTGCAAGCACATTTTGGTGGTGGTAGTGGTAGTGGTGGTAGTAATGGCATAACAGGTGCTCATGTAACAGTGGCTAACATAGCAACCGCTCTCAATGTTGATAGTGGAGCAAATGGATATATCGCGACAAATGGTCGTACAGTTGGCGGTGGTCGTGTTACTGGTAGTAGCGGCTGCACTGGTGGCCCATCAGGTGGTGCATAATAAAGATACACATTTTTAATACTTAGCATCTTTAAGGAAAAAGTCCCCTGTTAACATACAGGGGACAAACTAAAGGCTGTACTATGATAGCAAGTAGAGATATTGAAAAGTATGTAAGATCCCCTGAATTTTTAAAAACAGAAAGGTTGCCTATAGAACAGTGTCCAGCTGTTACTGTTTCACTTATAGTTATCTGCAAAGATGAAGAAAGATGTATTCAGCGATGTATTAATAGTATTTTACCCATTGCCTCTGAGGTAATAGTAATTGATACTGGCTCGCAAGACAATACTTTGGCTATATTATCTAACTATAAAGATGTAGCATTATTTGAGTTAGAATGGGATGATGACTTCTCAAAAATAAGAAATTTTGGTCTTGAGAAGGCTAATAGTGATTGGGTGTTCTTTCTCGATGCTGATGAATGGTTTCTTGATTGTAATGAGCACCTTTGGGATTTACTTGGTTATTTGAATACTTACAAGCTTACTGAAGCGTCAATATTTTCCCCAAAAATCAAATGCACAGAAGCGTCAACATGCTGGAGTAATGGACGAATCTTTAAAAAAAAATCAGGAATAAGATATAGAGGACGTATTCACGAAGAGCCAATTTTGGAAGGTAAATCACCACCTTGTAATGTTCCAATTGATGTTTCTATAAGTCATGATGGATACGAGAAGTCAATAATAAAGAAAAAGGATAAAGGTAATAGAAATATTTCTCTTCTGAAAAAGGCTTTACTTGAGGAGCCGAATGATGTCCGTTGGAGGTATTTTTTTCTGCGTGACCGATTGTTGATGGAAGACGAGTGTATTTATGATGAAATAAAGAATGACATGATCGTTCTAATGAATGAGATTTGCCGTAATGAGAGAAGAAATCTTTTCTATGGATATTTTAGAGAAATGTACAAGATCGTAATGAGGATTCTTTATTTTAAAAGTGAGTATAAAGAAATGATTGAGGTTTCCAACTCTTTTTCTGAATATTTGGATGGAGTTAGCGACTTTTTTTACTATTTAATGGCTGCTGAAATAGAAATTGTTCGCGCTAATTTTATTGGCGATATTTCTAGGATATTATCATGTTCTATCGAGAAAAGAGAAAGCATAGATACATCTGATAATTATTCACTTAATGTTGAAGGTCTTCATATAGATGAGCTAATTTGCCTTTGCTTGGCAAGTTTGGGTAATGAGGATTTATCAGCTAGATACAGGGATAATATTATCGAAAATTATCCAAGTAGGATGCTCGTATTCTGATACTATTGGAAGCTACCAAAAAACAGTAATTTCATCTTTTTATTTTCCCGAGAAATATCCTATGGAATTAAATATTCATGTCGTACTCACAGCCATAATATCGCTTTTTTTACTAGGTTGTGACGGTCAAAGTAAAGTCGCAAACTGTCTAGGATACTCCAATGATGATGTTGTATTTGTTATAAATGCAGATGATGTTGGAATGCATAAGGACATTGATAGTGCAGTCTATGAATTATACGAAAATGACAAAATTCAGTCCTTCTCGTTGATGGTTCCTGCCCCAAATTTTCGTTCTTCTGCTCAGTATGCTATAGATAATAAAGTGCCAATTGGTATTCATCTGACATTGACTAATGAATGGCAAGAATTAAATGGATGGTCTCCGGTTTTGAGTGAGATTGAAGTACCTTCTCTCTATAACGATGCTGGATTAATGTGGAGGACAAATAAAGAATTATATGATAACGCTGAAATCGATGAAATGCAAAAAGAAATAGAAGCTCAGATAACAAAAGCTCTTGAGTTAGGCTTAAATGTTACTCATTTGGATTTTCATATGGTGTTTTGGCTTTTAAATGATGAATATATAAAAATGATTCTTGGTGTTTCAAAGAAATATAACCTTCCTATTGTGACACAGTTCTATCACCTAAGTCAGGAAGAGCAAATGGAAATTTCATCCAATCTTATTGATGATGACATATTTAGCGCGAATGTTTATTGGATGTATTATAATCCTGGTGTAAGGAGAGAAAATCCAGAAGTGGGATATGATTTATATAATAATATGTTTAAGTATGCTAAACCTGGCCTACATCATGTTGCGATTCATCCATCATTCCTTACTGATGAAGCTAGATTCTCTCTTAAAGACGCTGAGTTTAGGTTTGATGAATATGAAATTTGGACTGGAAATCGTTTAAATGAAATAATTAATAGAAACGATATTAAATTTACAAACTACGAACAAGTAAAAAGCCTAATGTTAGGTGACAATGCTTGTGTTGAGAATTAACAGGGGTACATGGACTCCACCGTTAGTCAAAAATTGAGGCTGTTCATAGTCCGGTGTGAGGGTGTTCATAGTTCTGTGTCAGCATAAGTCACTGATCCACATATTGATCGACCCTGTTCGGGAAGTGGAGGCTCAACTGGGATAACGTCAGATTCCAGTTCTGTACCGGGTGCGTCCACTTCTCGGAAGCCTTCAACATCCCCGCATAGAGCAGCTTCAGCAAGCTGGTTTCGTTGGCGAAGCCACCCTTGGTTTTGGTCAGCTTGCGGAACTGACGGTGCACCGCCTCAACCGCATTAGTGGTGTAGATGGCCCGCCGGATCTGCTCGGGATACTTGAAGTATACCGACAAATTGTCCCACTTGCTGCGCCAGGATTTGATGACCAACGGGTACTGCTTACCCCATTTTGTTTCCAGTTCATCCAGCGCCTGCTCAGCAGCATTCTGTGTGGCGGCCTTGTAGACACACTTGAGATCCGCCATAAAAGCCTTCTGGTTTTTGCTCGCAACGTACTTCATGGAGTTGCGGATTTGGTGAATGACGCAGATCTGCACCTCTGTCTCAGGGTAGATGGTTTCAATGGCTTCCGGGAAGCCTTTCAAGCCGTCTACCAAGGCGATCAAGATATCTTTGACACCGCGGTTCCGCAGGTCGGTTAGCACATTGCCCGAATAATATTTACCTTTACTTTCAGAAAGATATAGTCACAGCAACTCCTTTCTACGGTCAACGGTCAGGCCCAGAATGGTATAAATGACTTTAGATATGAAGCGGCCAATTTCTTAGATTTTATAGTGAATTGTTGTGGTTTAATGAAACTGTAGCGGTTAATGAGCCCTGACTTGCGGTTGATTTTCCTCACACTGAACAAGATAATACGCCTCCATTCTTTACAGCTTCTGGTCCTAACATGACAGCTTCTATCTATTTGGTGAAAGGTCGCGATAAATCACTGCGCCGCCGCCATCCTTGGGTTTTTTCACGTGGTATTCAACGTGTTGAAGGGAAACCTGAATTGGGCGACACCGTTGATGTGTTTGATCACAAAGGTGAATGGCTAGCCCGTGGTGCCTATTCTCCCCAGTCTCAGATCCGTGTTCGTGTCTGGTCCTTTGAGCAAAACGATACTATTGATACCGCGTTCTTTATCAAGCGTCTGAACGCCGCTCAGGGACTGCGGGACATTCTGGCTGAACGTGACGGGCTGACAGGTTATCGCCTGATCGCTGCTGAGTCAGACGGACTACCGGGTATTACTATCGACCGATACCAGGATTTCCTGGTGTGTCAGTTGCTCAGTGCTGGCGCAGAAGCACAGAAAGACAATTTGATTGAAGCACTCAAAACCTGCTACCCAGAGTGCAGCATCTATGAGCGCTCTGATGTATCAGTACGTAAAAAAGAAGGCCTGAAGCCTCGCACCGGCGTGTTGCATGGCGAGACTCCACCGGCAATTGTCACCATTGAAGAAAACGGCATCAAGATTCATGTTGATATCGTTGGCGGCCACAAAACCGGCTTCTATCTGGATCAGCGCGACAGCCGCCAGGCTGCCATCAAGTACGTGAAAGGCAAACGGGTGCTGAACTGCTTCTGCTATACCGGCGGTTTCGGCTTGTATGCGCTCAAAGGCGGTGCCGACAAAGTCATCAACGTTGATGTCTCGCAACCGGCGCTGGATACCGCCAGACTCAATGCCGAGATCAACGGTCTGCCAACGGAAAACGCTGACTTCGTTAATGCCGATGTGTTTAAACTGCTGCGCGAGTACCGCGAACGTGGTGAGCTGTTTGATGTGGTGATCATGGACCCACCTAAATTTGCTGAATCCAAAGCACAGCTGGTGGGCGCCTGCCGGGGTTATAAAGACATCAACATGCTGGCAATGCAAATCCTGAAACCGGGCGGCACACTGCTGACCTATTCCTGTTCTGGTTTGATGGACAGCAACCTGTTCCAGAAAATAGTTGCTGATGCGGCGCTGGATGCCAAACGTGAAGTGCAATTTATTGAGCGATTCAGCCAGGCGGCAGATCACCCGCTCGATTCAGCGTATCCGGAAGGTTTCTACCTCAAAGGTTTTGCCTGCTACGTGAAGTAAACCGGACTAAATAAGCGACGTTGCACAAGCCGTATTGAATAAGCAACAAAGTCAGTTGCAGAAAATGACAAACAAGACCGGGCGATAATCGCTCGGTTTTTTATGAATGAAAAGAAAAAAAAGGTTTTTCTCTGACTCGATGGAGATAGTATCGAGGCAGGAAAAACCCAAACCGGAACAAAAGCAGCTAATGTAAGTTGTTAGCTAAGAGAGTGTTGAATCGGTAAATTGTGATAAACCGCCTGCCGTCATATTAACGGAATCAATTCCAGGCCCAGCACACAGCTGATTCCGGTTACCACAAACAGTGACGTCTTGAATACTGATTTTGACCACTGTACATAAGTGTCCTCGCTCAGAGGACGGAAAGTGACGATGCACCACCACAGGCACACACCCGACGTCACCAGTAAATATTCATAACCGCTGAAACCTAAAGCAAACATTGCCAGTGCAACAACAGTAAACGCAGCCACATAGGCCATCATATGACGGCGAGCTTTGTGAATGCCTTCAACCACAGGCAACACAGGTATCTCAGCATTCTTATAGTCCTGCATGCGGAACATGGCAATCGCATAGGAATGCGGCATTTGCCACAGGCAGAACATGATAAACAGCAGCATGGCTTCCAGGCTGATGTAGTTGGTCACCGCCAGATACCCCACCAGTGGCGGAACGGCGCCTGACACACTGCCCACCAGCGTGCCGTACACCGAATGTCGCTTGTACCACATGGTGTAAAAAAAGACGTAAAAAACAAACCCCAGCAGCACAACGACCGCTGAAAGCGGATTAGCTTTCTGATACAGCACAGCTGTACCTGACAGCAGCAACACAACCGCGTACACAAAAGCGGCGTCTGCATTCATTGCTCCTTTCGCCAGTAAACGACTTTGGGTACGGGACATCTTCTGATCAATATCCCGGTCAAAAATATTGTTGATCACGCAACCGGAGGCGATCACAAGAGCAACACCCAGCAATGTGTAAATAAGGAGGGGCCCGTTCAGCCCCTCCGTCTTAGCGGCCAGAAAATATCCGGCCAGCACAGAGATGAGGTTACCGATGATGATCCCAGGTTTGGTAATGGAGATGTATCCTTTGATCATTATCGTCATCCGAATTACAGCAGCATGTTTTCGTGCAGATTGACCATGATCCAGACTGAACCCGCAATCAGAATCAGGACGATAACCGCCGTAAACACAAAGGACATTGAGTTCCACATGCCTTTCTCTGAGCGATCCAGATGCAGGAAATACACCAAATGGACCACCAGCTGAACCACAGCACAGGCCACCAGGATCATGACGGTGGTTGTGGTCGGCAGACTTTTGGTCGCCGCAAAGTAGAAAGGAATAATGGTCAGGATTAATGACGCAATGAATCCTTTGATGTAATCACCGTAACCGGTTTGATGCGGTTGATTCGCCATTACAATACTCCCAACAGGTAGACTATGGTAAACACGCAGATCCACACGATATCCAGGAAGTGCCAGAACAGGCTCAGACACTGGAAACGGGTTTCCATCATCTCGTTCAGGCCTTTGGTATTGAGCTGAATCATGCACACCACCATCCAGATCAGACCGGCAGTAACGTGCAGACCGTGAGTCGCCACCAGGGTAAAGAAGGAAGACAGGAACGCGCTGCGATCCGGGCCAAAGCCCTCTTCAATCAGGTGGTGGAACTCGTACACTTCCATCGCCACAAAGCCGAAGCCCAGCAGGAAGGTCACGTACATCCAACGCTTCAGACCACCAATGTCTTTGCGTTTCATCGCAATCATACCGAAGCCAAAGGTGATACTACTGAACAGCAGCATCATAGTTTCGGTAAACACAAACGGCAGCTCGAAGATGTCTTTTCCACTCGGACCGCCCGCCGTATTGCTAAACAATACGGCGTAGGTAGCAAACAGCGTTGCGAACAGAATGCAGTCGCTCATCAGGTAAATCCAGAAGCCCAGCAGCTTGGTTTCACCTATGTCGTGATGGTGTTCGTCGTGCTCGTGATGATCGACAGCATTAGTTTGCATATTCGACCTCCATCTCATCTTCGTCGTCGTTATTGGTGGCAGGTTTAGTGCTTGCGCCTGCAACACGGGCTTTATGTGCGTCTTCGATCGCTGTCACTTCTTCAACCGTCACGTAGTAATCCACGTCTTCGTTAAAGCTGTGCTTGATCCAAGTGCCGATCATGCCGACCACACCGATAGCGACCAGCCACCAGATGTACCAGATCAGACCAAAGCCAAATACCAGTGCATACGCAGAAATAATCACACCAGTGCCGGTATTTTTCGGCATATGGATGGGCTGATAATCACTCGACTGATGGGTTTCACCACGTTCTTTCTGATACCAGTGCGCATCCAGTTCATTACCTTCAGGCAAATGGGCAAAGTTGTAGAACGGCGGTGGCGATGAGGTCGCCCACTCCAGGGTACGGCCATCCCAAGGGTCGCCGGTCACGTCACGCAGCGCTTCACGGTCACGGAAGGTCACGTACAGCTGCATGATCTGGCACATAATGCCGCACAGAATCAGCACTGCTCCGAAGGCGGCAATCGCCAGCATCGGGAAGTACTGAGGTTCAATGTGCTGACTCAGACGACGGGTCATACCCATGAAGCCCAGAATATAGAGCGGCATAAAGGCCACGAAGAAACCGGTAATCCAGAACCAGAAGGCACGTTTACCCCATTTCTCATCCAGCATGTAGCCGGTGGCTTTCGGGAACCAGTACGCAAAGCCGGCAAAGCAGCCGAATACCACACCGCCGATAATCACGTTATGGAAGTGTGCAATCAGGAACAGACTGTTATGCAGTACAAAGTTCGCGGCTGGTACCGCCAGCAGTACGCCTGTCATACCACCTATGGTAAAGGTGACCATGAAACCGACAGTCCACAGCATAGGCGTGGTGAACTTAATGCGGCCACGGTACATAGTGAACAGCCAGTTGAAAATCTTCACACCGGTTGGTATGGAGATAACCATAGTGGCGATACCAAAGAAGGCATTCACGTTCGCGCCGGCACCCATAGTGAAGAAGTGGTGCAGCCAGACCACGAAGGCCAGGATGGTGATCACAACCGTCGCCCACACCAGCGAGGTGTAGCCAAACAGTTTTTTACGCGAAAAAGTGGCGACCACTTCTGAGAACACACCAAATACCGGCAGCACCAGAATGTAGACTTCAGGGTGACCCCAGGCCCAAATCAGGTTGACGTACATCATCATGTCGCCGCCCATGTCATTGGTGAAGAAGTGCGTACCCAGGTAACGGTCCAGCGTCAGCAGTGCAATGGTCACTGTCAGAATCGGGAACGAAATAATGATCAGTACGTTGGCACACAGTGAAGCCCAGGTAAAAACAGGCATTTTCATCAGTGGCATTGACGGTGTACGCAGGCGCATGATCGTCGTAAAGAAGTTAACGCCTGATAACGTGGTACCGATACCGGATATCTGGAGTGCCCATATCCAGTAGTCTACCCCTACCCCGGGACTGTATTCCTTGCCCGACAGCGGCGGATAAGCCAGCCAGCCTGTTTGCGCGAACTCACCGACAAACAGCGACAGGTTGATCAGCACTACACCCACCACGAACAACCAGAAGCTCAGGGAGTTCAGGAACGGGAAAGCAACGTCACGCGCACCGATCTGCAACGGGATAATAATGTTCATCAAACCAATGATGAAAGGCATCGCCATGAAGAAAATCATGATTACGCCATGCGCAGAGAAAATCTGATCGTAGTGATGAGGCGGAAGATAGCCGGTTTCACCCGCGGCAGACAGCACTTGCTGACTACGCATCATGATGGCATCGGCAAAACCGCGCATCATCATGACAAAGGCGACGATGATATACATCACACCGATTTTTTTGTGATCGACAGTAGTGAACCACTCTGTCCAGAGGTAACGCCATTTACCCAGGTAGGTAATACCGCCTACCAGAGCCGCGCCGCCCAGCATTATGATCGCCATCGTTACCATGAGAATTGGCTCATGGAACGGTATGGCGTCCAGTGTTAATCGTCCAAACATAATATGTCCTAGAATGTTTGCTCAGTGGAATTTGATGGCGTGATTGTGCACATCAGCGAGCCTTCGAATTGATTCAGTATGGTTGTCAGCATGCTTGAAGGCACATTGGAGTAGTAACTCACTGGTGCATTCTCACTTGGCTCCGCAATGGTCTCGAAGTCCTTCAGCGTGACCAGTTTGTTGCTTGACGCCTGCGCTTTCTGCACCCACTCATCAAAACTTGCCTGGTCTGGCATCGCCAGTGCTTTGAACTTCATGCCAGAGAAACCGTGGCCGCTGTAGCTCGCTGAAATACCATCGTAAACACCCGCTTCATCAGCAATCAGATGGACCTTGGTCAGCATGCCTGCCATGGCGTAAATCTGGCTGCCCAGCTGTGGAATGAAGAAGGAATTCATCACGCTGTTGGACGTCACACGAAACTCAACCGGCACATCTTTCGGGAAGGCCACTTCGTTGATCGTTGCAATGTGCTGATCCGGATAGATAAACAGCCATTTCCAATCCAGCGAAACCACTTCAATGGTCATTGGTTTTACTGAACTTTCGATTGGCTTTCTTGGATCCAGCGCGTGAGTAGACTGCCAGGTAATAGTGCCCAAAATGGCGATGATAATAATTGGCACAGTCCAGACAACCAGTTCAATTTTGGTTGAATGAGCCCACTCTGGCGTATACTTTTCACCCGTATTCGATTCACGATATTTAAATGAAAAATAGAAGGTCATCAGAATAACGGGAATAACGACAACCAACATCAGTAGTACCGATGTGATTATCAAATCTTTTTCTGCAGCACCAATTTGTCCCTTGGGATCAAGCAGCGCAAATTGGCATCCTGAAAGGAAGAGGCTTATAAAAAATACAAACCCACCCGACAAGATGTTCTTATATCTTGAGGTTTTCATGTTCTCTCTCAGCTTTTTGGGCAAAAGTCGTCACCAACAGCTAGTAGCACTTTTTAATGACTACATGAGTTATTATTTTGATCTGAATCATTGTATTTCACGTAAAATCAAGTTGTTATATGTCACTATTAACAATAATCAATCAATGTTGTGCTCGTGAAAGCGCTAACTGATTCACCAAACAGTTTACACATACTCACTTGATTTCACTCATGGTTACACCCCCTCACGTTTTGTTACAACTGAAATATTTTGCCACTTTCGCTGTTAAGTTAACACTCACTAAAAATGAAACTTTAGATCTAGTATTTGGAATCATGGCCAAATTATGGCCACAAAGACAAAAAGCCCGCCATTAACCATATTATTTACATGGCTAATAGCGGGCTTTCATTATGAAGGAAAAATATATTTAGTGAGCTGCTCTAACAATGGCAGAAGAACAGCACAATATTTATTTAGGCAAAAAGTAACACACGATAAATGTTAATTAAATTAACAAAATTACAGTAATAATTTAATTATTTATTGCGGATTAGTTCAGCATCGCAGCAATACAGCCGCACAATGTCATTAAAAACAAAAACCATTTCAACGTTTTTGCGGTAGCTTTAATGGCAAACTTCACCGCCAGATGGGTGCCAGCGATAGTCCCGGCCGCCAGTATCAGACCCGGCATCCAGAGCACCAGACCTTCGTAGATAAACAAACCAAGGGCAACCACAGTAAACATCAGGGTGCATAACATTTTTAATGCATTCGCCCGTACCAGGTCATAACGCAAGGTACCCGCCAGCGCAGCAAGCAACACAAAACCTACCCCCGCCTGAACAAAACCGCCATAAAAGCCAGCCAGTCCTAATCCCCACCAGGAGCTGGGCGTATCTGCCACTTTTCGCGCTAGGCTGCCTGGCTCAGGAGCCACCACTGCAGGCTTGACCAAAATGATGAATGCCATTAACAGCATGGTGCCCAGCAGCAAGGGCTTTATCCACTCGGGTGGCGCGTATGCCGCCGCCCCAGCACCAACCAGGCCACCGATCAATGTCGGTATCATGATAGGGCCGGTATCACTTAACTCTAATTTTCCATGCCGTTTGAAGCCCAGCACTGCAGTCACAGCCTGTAAAACGACACCCAGCCGGTTTGTCGCATTCGCCACTTCTGCTGGCATGCCCATCACCATCAAGGCTGGCAAGGTTAAATTTGATCCGCCTCCTGCCAGGGTGTTGATAATGCCGGCAAGGAACCCAGTACCTATGAGCAATGCGGCGTGGAATAAGGTGATATCCATCTCTGATCCTGAAAGTAATTCCAAAGCCCCACTTTATACTCTATAGGCTGCACAGGTGTACAGGTGGTAGTGTACTAATCTATTGATTAACCGATTTATTTTATAAACACAATTAAGTACACCATTTGGTTGTCAACGCAAAATAATAACGAAAATGTTACAGATAATCACTTTATTAATGTGATATTAGATCAATATTTTAACAAAAAACCTCGGAGTTCCGATGGAAAACCTATAGTAATTTTACGGCTAAACATAAGCCTGTTACTTATTTTATCGTTTGATTTTTTTCACTGAGGAACCATTAATGCTAAAGCTAAATATGAAGCGCAAGCGTGCTAAACAGGGCTTCGCTCTCGCGACTCTCAGCGCAGCCTGTATGCTGAGCTTTCAGGCCCAGGCAGCCGCTAACTGCCGCCCGGACGGCTTGTATCAAACACCGGGTGTGACTGTGCCTTATTGTACTGTGTACGATCAGGATGGCCGCGAAAAAATGGGTGTAGACCACCCGCGCCGCGTTATCGGCTACTTCACCAGCTGGCGCAGCGGTAACGACCCGCAAAGCAGCTACTTGGTCAATGATATTCCCTGGGACAGCCTGACTCATATTAACTACGCCTTCGTCAGTATCGGCTCTGACGGCAAAGTAAACATCGGTAATGTCAATAACCCGGACAACCCTGCGGTCGGCAAAGAATGGCCGGGCGTTGAGATAGACCCGGCACTCGGCTTTAAAGGCCACTTCGGGGCGCTGGCAACAGCCAAAGCTCAGCATGGTGTTAAGACACTGATTTCCATCGGAGGATGGGCGGAAACCGGAGGTCACTTTGATGACAACGGCAACCGTGTTGCTGACGGCGGCTTTTATACCATGACAACCAATGCAGACGGCAGTATCAATCATCAGGGAATTCAGACTTTTGCTGACTCTGCCGTGGCTATGATGCGCCAGTACAAATTTGACGGTCTGGACATCGACTACGAATACCCCACCAGTATGCAAGGTGCAGGTAACCCGGATGACTTCGCTTACTCTGATGCAATGCGTCCTCATTTAATGAAGTCTTACCATGAACTGATGAAAGTACTGCGTGAAAAACTGGATCAGGCCAGTGCGCAAGACGGCCACCACTATATGCTGACCATTGCCGCACCTTCATCCGGGTACCTGCTGCGCGGTATGGAAACCATGTCGGTCACTAAGTACCTCGACTATGTCAACATCATGAGCTATGACCTGCACGGTGCATGGAACGACTACGTAGGTCACAACGCATCACTGTTTGACAGCGGCCTGGATGCGGAGCTGGAAGCCGGTAACGTATACGGTACAGCTCAGTACAAAAAAACCGGTTATCTGAATACTGACTGGGCTTACCATTATTTCCGCGGCTCAATGCCTGCGGGACGGATCAACATTGGTGTGCCTTATTACACCCGTGGCTGGCAAGGCGTCACAGGCGGAACCAACGGACTTTGGGGTAAAGCGGCGCTGCCTAATCAGAGCGATTGCCCAACCGGTACCGGTGCTGGTACCAGTAATTGCGGTTATGGTGCCATCGGTATCGATAATATGTGGCACGACAAAGACGCCAACGGCAATGAAATGGGCGCCGGCTCTAACCCTATGTGGCATGCCATGAACCTGGCAAACGGTGTTTACGGCAGCTATACCGCAGCCTATGGCTTAGATCCGGTTAACGATCCTCAGGACGCGCTGACTGGTACCTATACCCGCCACTACGACAGTGTCTCTGTCGCCCCCTGGCTGTGGAACGCAGACAAAAAAGTCTTCCTGTCGACCGAAGATAAAGAATCGATCAACACCAAGGCAGACTATGTGATTGAACAGGGTATCGGCGGTATCATGTTCTGGGAACTGGCCGGTGACTACAGCTGTTACAACCTGGATGCCAACGGTAACCGCACCACAGTGGATCCTACTGAAAACGCCTGTAAAACAGGCAACGGTGAATACCACATGGGCGACACCATGACCAAGGCCATTCATAACAAGTTTGCCACTGCGACACCTTATGGCAATACCCTTGCCGAAGGCGCGATCCCGACAGAAGCTGTCAATATCGACGTGTCTGTCACCGGATTCAAGGTGGGCGATCAGAACTACCCGCTCAACCCGACAATGACGTTAACCAATAAAACAGGTCAGACTCTGCCTGGCGGCACCGAGTTCCAGTTCGACATTCCAACCTCAACACCGGATAACATGTCGGATCAATCAGGAGCCAATCTGCAGGTCATTTCCTCTGGCCACACCCGAGGCGACAACATTGGCGGCCTGGACGGCAACTTCCACCGTGTCGCGTTCACTCTGCCAAGCTGGAAGCAGTTGGGTAACAATGAAAGCTTTGAGCTGACCCTGAACTACTTCCTGCCGATTTCCGGCCCGGCGAACTACAGCGTACGAGTCAACAATGCTGACTATGCACTGGCATTCGAACAGCCTGACTTACCGATTGCAGACTTAAGCAATGGCGGCGGCGACAATGGTGGCGGTGATGGCAATAATGGCGACTGTGTAACCACAGGTGTGAATACCTACCCTAACTGGCCGCAATCTGACTGGGCAGGTAATCCAAGCCACGCTGGTACCGGTGACAAGATTATCTACAACGGCGTGGTTTACCAGGCTAAATGGTGGACGAATTCAGTGCCGGGCAGCGACGGCAGTTGGGATACCGTTTGTACGGTTCAATAACAAAACCATGAGTCATTATTACGTTGTTTACCAAAGCGGGCACTCAAGCCCGCTTTTTCATGCACTGAGATTGTTCATTTTTTAACCCCAAAATTTATTTCCTGTGATTAAAATGCGATACCAAGCTCAAAATACGAACAAACCGTTAAATGAATGATTATTTGATGTTTTTGATATGCCCTCATTATTTTTCTTTTCTAAAACAGAAGATTAATAGTGTCAGACCTGGCTATTTACTGAAAATGTAAAAAAAACTGACATGTTGAGATTAATTTTCGATTAAACAATGTTCATATTCTAATGCACTGTTTTATATTGATAAATATATAATCATATAAAATTTAAATACTTTGATGATGGGATAATTTTAACTTAACCCTTTCAATGCAAGGGCTAAAAAAATTCAAATCCTATGGTAGAGTCCTATCGTCACTGGCACAAACTAATTAAAAGAGTGTAAACAAGGAAATGAAACAAGCCATCTACCTATTCATTCTGCTGTTTTGTTATTTACCACAGTATGCATCAGCAAGCACAATTAAGGGACCACTTTCACAACAAACTCAAAATCCTGAAGTCATTGTCAAATATGTTTATGAACAGGCGGGTTTGAAAGGAAAGTTAGACTTCGAAGTATTTAAAAATGGTTATAATGCTTATTACAATACCAAGGCACGAAAAAAGCAATTACTGACTATTATTGACTACAGCAAGCCATCTACTGAAAAGCGTTTTTTTGTTATCGACCTGAAACGGAATAAACTGCTATATCACACTTACGTGACACACGGTGTCAACAGTGGCGGTGTGGTTGCAAAGCACTTTTCGAACATCGTCAATTCGCGCCAAACCTCGTTGGGTACTTTTCTGACAGATACGACCTACTTCGGGGGCAATGGCTATTCACTGCGTCTTGACGGACTGACAAAAGGCCTTAATGACAATGCGCGCCGCCGTTATATTGTTGTTCACGGCGCTCCCTATGCGTCTGAAGATTTCATTCAACGCCACGGTTATTTAGGCCGTAGCTGGGGCTGCCCTGCTCTTCCGGCAAATCTTTCTAAGAAAATCATCGACACCATTAAAGGTGGCAGCGTCATATACGCTCGAGCGTAATGTCACCTGACTGATTAATTTTATTTCTTGCCCTTATGTTCTCATAAGGGCTTTTTGTTTTGTCAGAGTAATATCAAATTAAAATCTGGCATTCAGAGTTGTTAGGATGGTCTCATTTTCGTTGACTATTGCATTTTATATGACCGGCTTTGCAGACACACAGGACAGATTTAATTGACTTCACTCCGAGAGTTTAAACCCTGTCATTCACCTTTAATAATCCGGTGATTCACAGCCAGAGATTATCCACTATCAGTCATCGTAATTTCGTTCACTTTACTTGGGCATAAAAAATCCCTGCCGAAGCAGGGATATAAATACTATCGTCAAGTTCAGCCTTATCAGGCCAGCGCTTTATCAGCCTCGACGAATGGCAGAGCCAAGGCTGTTGATACTTCGTGACAGGTAATCTGACCGCGGTAAACGTTCAAGCCGTTCAGCAGGTGTTTGTCTTCCTGCAGCGCCGCTTTATACCCTTTGTTGGCCAGTTTCAGGATATATGGCAATGTCACATTATTCAGGGCAAAGGTAGAAGTGCGGGCAACGGCGCCAGGCATGTTGGCAACACAATAGTGAACAACATCATCAACGATGAAAGTCGGTTCGCTGTGCGTCGTAGCATGAGAGGTTTCAACACAACCGCCCTGATCGATAGCAACATCCACAATGGCAGAGCCAGGTTTCATCTTCTTCACCATCTCAGCCGTTACCAGCTTAGGCGCGGCAGCGCCTGCCACCAGCACACCACCGATAACCAGATCAGCCTCCAGTACATGCTTTTCAATCGCGTCCTTGGTTGAATACACGCACTGAACCTTGCCTTCAAACTGTGCATCCAGTTTACGCAGCACATCAATGCTACGATCCAGAACAACAACATTAGCACGCAGGCCGACAGCCATCTGAGCGGCGTTCGCACCCACAACACCACCGCCGATAATCACCACTTTCGCAGGCTCAACACCTGGAACACCAGCCAGCAGCATACCGCTGCCGCCGCGAGATTTTTCCAGCGCAAAAGCACCCGCCTGAATCGACATACGACCAGCCACTTCAGACATAGGTGCCAGAAGAGGCAAGCGGCCGAAATCATCAGTAACGGTTTCGTAGGCAATACATACCGCTTTACTGTCCACCAGATCTTTGGTCTGCTCTGGATCCGGTGCCAGGTGCAGATAGGTAAACAGAATCTGACCTTCGCGCAGCATGGCACGCTCTACTGCCTGAGGTTCTTTAACCTTCACAATCATTTCAGCTTCTGCAAACACATCAGCGGCGGTCGGCAGAATTTTTGCACCGGCGTCAATGTAGTCCTGATCGCTGAAACCAATACCTACACCAGCTTGCGTTTCAACATACACAGTGTGGCCATGGGCAACCGCTTCGTTGACAGAAGCAGGCACCATGCCTACGCGGTATTCATGAACTTTAATTTCCTTTGGTACACCAATAATCATTGTAAGTTTCCTTGCTGCTTGTCAGAGGTTGTGAAAACAATAATGGAATACATTTGAAATGTGTCACCGTTTTTTAACCTAAAAGCAACAAATGAAACCAGCCACAAGAGATTTAGCAGCACATCACTCTGTTTATGACGATCATCACACTACAAAAGGTCAAGAAAACACCAATAATCAGACCTTGACACTAGTTTCAAGCCAGTTTATCAGGCTTTAAGTCTAAATATTAAGGTCTTTTAAGCATTTTTGACTTTACTGATGTTCTTCATTAGCTAAATAAATGCAGAGATACTGACAGTTTCGTTTCAGCCATATAAAATGCTGGTTTTTACCCAGCAGTCTCGCTGTTTAGGGAGATTTATCACTGCAGATAAGAATTTCAGCGGGGATAAATAAAAACGCCACCCTGAGGTGGCGCGGACAATCCGACAGAAAGTGCAATATCAGTCTTCAATTTCCCAATCCATGTCGGGTAAGGCATCAAGATTCTCTGAATAGCGTTTCAGATTAAACTCACCATCATTTTTCACCACATCAAACACTTCAATAGACAACGCACAAGCAATCATCTCAATGGCTTCTTCCCTTGGTGTCCCAGTCATCACGAGGCGCATCAACGTTTCTTTTACTTTAATCGGATTGCCTTCAGCCAGTTGATTTTCAACCGTTTCAACCAGCATTTCACCTGTCATGATCTCATCATCTTGCATACTGCCTGCCCTTCTTAACGCTTTATCAGTAAGATTTCTCCCAATCTTACCGTAGCCGAACAAGTAACACTAATTCGGCTGCTGCAGTGCGTTATTCTGGCCGTCGGGCCAGTGCCAGTGTGCGCGGACTCATCGGCACAACAGCACCAGGATCGCATCACTCCAGTGTGCTTCTTCTGCGGCAGGATAGGTTTCAACCGTCGGGGTTGGCATATCAGATATCGGTATGGTGTGAATATCGTCCGTCTCAAAACCGTCGTCATGATCCGGTGTCAGCTGCCACTCTGGCTCGCCCTCTTCATTCGGCGTCCAGGTAATATGCGGGCCGTTTTCCTCCAGCGCAACGGAGTAGCTGTTGGTCTTTTTATCCAGTCCGACATAACGTACCGGAATGCGGGTGTCATCCATGTGATACGCACGGACCTGCGGGTAAGATTCGCCCGGCGCCGGGTCGGTCAGGCGGATGCGGATACGGCTTTGCACGCTTTCCAGGTTGTGCAGCTCTTCTTCGGTGTGCTGGGTGTCGTCATCGTGCCAGATTTTACGCTGCATCATCAGCACTGAGGTAATGCCGCCGGAGGTCATCAGCCGATAGTCGTCCAGCACACTGCCGAGTTTACCGGTCAGCCTGGTGAGAGCGTTAGCGGCATCCTTATTGGCCGAACTGAGTGCCTTGTTGCCAACCGCGCCGCCAGCACTGCTCGCAAGTGCTGTGCTGGTGCAATGACTCTGCCGAACAGGACAGATCAAAACTGTACTCGAACTGTGCCACTGGCTCCGGGTCTTCCCCTGCCGACGGCGGAGGTGCAAGGGTGGAGTAATCCTCAAGGGGCGCATAAGACGCCCTGGGATATCTTTTTTTCACTGAATCGTCATCCGCACTCACAATGCCCCCTTAACAAAAAAGCAGCTATATCAAACATTTTGCGCGATATATTACCACCAGCAGACGGTTGCGGTGTGACGGTTTTTGAGGGTGTTTGTCAGTGAAAATAACAGGTTGTTGGTTGCGAATTACCGGTTTCGGGCGTGGAAATGAAAGACGGCTGACCCTATACGTTGACCCTTGCAGGGCGCATGATCATTCTACAATTACACCGCGATATCCAGACTGCCCGCGCTCACGCCATTGAGCCGAAACCAACCCGCAATACTGAAACGCGGGCGATGTGCTGGCAGCACCTCATGAGGAAAATCTTCAGATAGAAACATCACCAGACGCCCGCCTTTAGGCACCAGCTTTGTCAGAAAGCTCTCATCATTATTGTAAATAACCAGCTCTCCGCCATCCGTTTCCTGCCAGTCTTGATCATTCAGATACAGCACAGTCGTAAGAATACGGTTGGCTTTGCCACGAAAACTATCACGATGCTTTTTATAAAAATCCCCCTGCTCGTACTTGGCAAAATGCGCCTCGTATTCAAACAGCCCCAGGTAAAGGTAGCGATTAGCCGCCTGTCGGATCACTTCCATCTTATCCAGATAGTGATAAACCGGCTGGCCCATCTCTTCTTTCAGCCAATGAATCTTATCGCTTCGGATCGACGCCACATGCGCATGGGCATCCTGACGCCCAATGCCAGCTTGTGACCATTCAGAGGGTAAGCATTGCAACAATGCAGATATTTCGTTTGCAGAAAGAAAATCGTCCCACACACACCAACCCTGCGTGTGCAGGCTATCAAGCATAGTGTCGAGATCCATGCGATGAGTCCGTATTAGCCTAGCGTTGAAGCTTTATAGACACTCACCTCGCGAGTCACAAATCATTGGTTGAATGGGAAAGATAAAAAAAACTCATGGATAAATTTTACAGTTTCTCACCATAAAATAATCTGCTTGATGGTTATCCGCTATTTGCCAGAACCCACTGCTCTATTCTTCTGGCAACGAAAGGATGTGTGAGCAATCCCATATGATTCACACTGCCAACGACACACTGATTAACGGCCGGAAAACCCACTGCCAGCTGCTGTTCATCCCCTTCCCCCAACGCACTCGCGACCGGCACCAGGCCATCGCCGATACGGCGGCTTCTTTCATCCTGTATATGTTTGCTCAGACAGCTGGCAACAGCGTAACAGGCCACGCCCTCAGGTAAGGGAGGACGAAGCGGGTAAGGCGGCGGTGGCTCACGTTGCCAGTCGGAATGGCAGATGGTTCCCAGACTGAGATCTTTACTGCCGGCGCTGCGCAGCCGGGTCAGGTTAACCACAGATTGCAGGTAAGGCACAGCCGCAATCCGGGTTTCAGCCCAGCTGGCCAATTTTGCCAGAGGCGCACCGTTATGCGGGGTGCCCAGGGTAATCAGTGTGGTGAGCTGATTTATCCAGCTCACCTGATGTCTGCTGGCATAAAAGCATGCACTCCTGCTGACCAGTCCCCCCATACTGTGGGCAATAATGACAATCTCCTCTACCGGACAAGGCCACGCAGCAATCAACTGCTCTAACAATAAAGCGAAATCTTCACCATTGGATGAAATGTGACGCCCGGTGTTGTAACGCAGATAAACGGGTGTATAGCCAAACTTCGCCAAATTTCGCCCATGATCATGGGGCTTACGTTGCCATTGGCTGTCATTCATACACCAGCCATGCACACAAATCACAATCCGGGACTGCGGCAGCGACAATTGCCCGGCCAGCGTAATAGGATCCAGGCTCAGTGGCTGCATACCGCTGCTGAATGCCATTTTCTGTGCTAACCGGCTTTTGCGCTCTTCAAGCGAATCCCCCATCACACCGTTCATTGTGGCGATCACCAGATCGCTGGGCACAGGCGGCAAGCCGGTTTCAACAAACTCCCCCAAACCTGCCCGCCATTGATTCGCGTTGACAAGAGCTCGATCTGACAGATCGCTTAACAGCAACTGAAGTGTTCGGTTAATCCGTCGCTTTAATACCATACTCACACCTTTACATCAGATCTCAGATCAGGCCAACCGCTGGTCACCACCATGCAATGCTGCGTCTCACGACAGATCAAGGTTCTGGTATGTCGCCAGTCATATCTAAGAATAGGATAGGGTCCACAGGTCATCTGTGGTATGCCAGCATTGATGTGAATTACCTCAAGCTCTCGCACAAAACCTTCCCGTGCTACTCGCCAAGATAGAGCTTAGACTCTAGTCTGCTAATGAATAACAGCATAAGGATCTCTTAACATGGAAGAGCAATTGAGCGCTACCGACTACTTTGATTTTCATCACCCGGCTATCCAAAACTTCAGTCAGCAAGTGACAGGTAACACAGCGGCCGAGAAAGCCATCAGTATTTATTATCTGGTTCGCGATGAGATTGTTTACAATCCCTACACGCTGCAAGATGGCCTGCCCAGTCTGAAAGCCAGCTATTGCTTTCAGAAAAATCAGGCATATTGCATCCCAAAAGCGGCGCTGATGGTCGCACTGTGCCGTCAACATGGTATCCCGGCCCGTCTTGGTCTCGCGGATGTGATCAATCACTTATCAACACCGGCATTGGTTGAATGGCTGGGAACAGACTACTTCGCTCTGCATGGTTATGCAGAGATCTGGCTGAACCAGGGCTGGGTGAAAGTAACGCCTGTATTCGATCGTGCTTTATGCGAGAAGTTTAACGTTGAACCCCTGGAATTTGACGGTAAACATGACGCTATTCTCCATTCCGCGACAAAAGATGGTAGCAAACACATGGAGTATGTAAAATACCACGGTTGTTTTGATGACATGCCCATTGAATTTATTAGAAAAACCGCCTCCGAGGCTTATCCGAAATTTGCAGATTTATTCAATCAGGACCGGGTTAGCACTCAATAGTTTCGCCCCGTCAGGGAGTCGCCATCAGGACGCGGTTATACACTCTGTTTCATTTTTCCCTGATCAATCGCGATTCAAGAGCGCAAGCGAGCCGGAGAAAATATGATTATTTATTTTACTCTGAAAAGTTAATTCGCTTTTTTGCGTTAATTGCATACAATAACGGGGCAGCTGGAGAAGCTTTAGGAGAGAAGTAGTGACCACGCCAGTGAAAAAAAAATCAACGTTAAAGAAATCACCCACTGTGGGTCCGACACTTACCCAGGATGATATTGTCTACGGACACATTTTTGATGCCATTCTGGAACAGCGCCTGCCACCAAACACCAAGCTCAATGAAGAAGCTCTGGGTGAAATTTTCGGTGTCAGCCGAACCATTATCCGCCGTGCCTTACTTCGCCTGTCTGTCGAGCAGATTGTTAAAATTCGCCCGAACCGTGGTGCCATTGTCGCTGCACCTAATGTTGAAGAAGCCCGGCAGGTACTGAAAGCGCGTGAAGTGCTGGAGCTCGCCATCACCGAGCTGGCCGTTGAACATGCAACCAGCGAACAAGTCGCCAAATTACGTGAACTGGTTAAAGATGAGCATGCAGCTTTTGACCAAGGCGATGTGGGCCGGGGTATCCGCCTTTCCGGTGAATTCCATATCCAGCTGGCCAGTATGGCCAATAACCCTCCTTTGCTTTCTTTCCAGCGCAGTATTGTGTCGCAAACTTCTCTGATCATTGCACTTTATGAAGTCGGCAACCGTGGTCAATGCTCCTTTGATGAACATAACCAGCTGCTGGACGCCATTGAAGCGGGTGAAACAGAGAAAGCGGTTTCACTGATGCGCAGTCACCTGGGCCACATCAATGCCAAGTTAGCCCTTGATGATGAAGCCATTAGCAGTGACCTCCACGCTGTCTTTTCAGATGTTGTGTTAAAGCGAAGATAAATCGTAAACAATTTAACGCAAAATAAAGAACAACATTGTATACAATGTCATCATGCCCTATACTGTTCTCAGTGGGGCATGCAGCCTACGTGTTCAGTTCGGTATTGTATAAGTTGGTGCTGCACGCTCCCACCCATTCCTCTTTTTAGTCTGTTCAGACAAATATTTACCTGTGTTCATCTTTTCTTAATGTGCTTTTGCTCACTGAGATTTTGCATGACAAAATCACAAAGTATCCTATACAACCAGCCGGCAGACTGTGTAGTTCAGCCTTGCCCTTTCTGCTCAATCAATCATGGGTTTTGTACTGACTGACTGGCTGGATTTTCGCCTGCACAGAAATGACGGTACGTGGTGAAATAACAATAAAAAAAGGAATAGTGCCGCTGACACTATTCCCAAAGGGCACACAGTCTCCAAGGACAAAGAAAACTGTGCCTACCGTTGCCTCTTACAACTTACAACATAACTCAAGGAGTTATTCAGTTACCGGATTCCTCCTTCGGAAGAATCAGAATGGCGCGAAAATCATTAACATTCGTCAGTGTTGGACCTGTTGTTAACAATGAATCCAATTGTTTGAAGAAAGTGTATCCATCATTGTTATCCAGATAGTCCTGGCTATTAAGTTCCAGAGCCTGACCCTGGTGATAACTTTGCGGGTTCAGTACCGCACCGGCATTATCTTCTACCCCGTCAATACCATCGGTATCAGCGGCCAGTGCGAAGATCTGCGGGTGGCCCTGCAGTTCATGATAAAGACTCAGCAAAAACTCACTGTTACGCCCGCCACGTCCCTCACCCCGGACTGTCACTGTGGTTTCACCACCTGACAGTAATACGCACGGCGGCGTGAAAGGCTGTTCGCGGTCTGCAATTTGTTTCGCCAGTGCAGCATGTACCTTGGCGACATCGCGAGATTCACCTTCAATGCAGTCACTCAGGATATGCGCCGGGATACCCCATTGGCTGGCCTCTTCGGCAGCCGCTTCCAATGACAGCTGAGGGCTGGCAATCAGTTCGAACCTGGCCCGCTCCAGACAGGCATCGCCCGGTTTTACTGTTTCAGATTCAGGACTGTGTAACCACTCAGTCACTGAGTCGGGTACGCTCACCTGATAGCGGCTCAATATGTCTAAGGCATCTTTACTGGTAGTGGGATCAGCAACCGTCGGACCGGAAGCAATCACTGTTGCCTCATCACCGGGTACGTCCGAAATGGCCAGTGTAATCAGCTGTGCAGGTGCAACGGCCTTAGCCAGCCTTCCGCCTTTAATGGCAGACAGGTGCTTGCGTACACAGTTCATTTCATCAATGGCCGCCCCGGATTTCAGCAAAGCTTTATTGATTTGCTGCTTTTGCGAGAAGGTAATGCCGGGAGCAGGCAAACTCAGCAAGGCCGAACCGCCACCAGACAAGAGACAGATCACGAGATCCTTTTCGTTGAGCCCGGTAACCAGGTTCAGGATGCGTTCTGCCACTTCACGGCCGGCATCATCCGGCACCGGGTGAGCGGCTTCGATCACTTCGATCTTCTGGCATTCAGCGGTGTGACCATAGCGAGTCACGACCAGACCTTCCAATTCACCTTCCCAGACACTTTCCAGTGCTCTGGCCATTGAGGCGGCGGCTTTACCCGCCCCTATTACCACCGCTTTACCTGTTCTGTCTTCAGGTAAATAGTGTTTCAGGGTTTCACCGGGCAGGGCCTGTTTTACTGCACGATTAAACAGTGCAGTCAAAAATGCATGCGTTTCCATTTGCATGTTGCGCTCCACGTCAAGTTAGCTCCCAGTTACGGCAAGCAACAGGGGAAAAAACCCGAAACCGTCACTGTCACCCACATTGTTTATCGAACTGGTAGGGCCGGCTAAGCCACCTCTGACAAGAAGCCAGCCCTAATATCCAACCCGCGGTTTCGGGACCACATAACCAAAGGAGACTAAAAATTGTTATGTGACAATAATTATTCAGGATACAGCCGATTTCCAGCTGTATACCTGGGGCGGCATCAATGATGCCGCCTTTTCATCAGATTACTGACGGATGCTATGATTAGCCAGCTCTTCAATCGCACGAATCAATGCTGAGTGGTCCCAGCCTTCGCCGCCCAGTTTCACACAGGCGTCAAACAGGTTCTGAGCAGACTGGGTATTTGGCAAAGACATGCCCAGTGCTTCAGCGCCGGACAGCGCCAGATTCAGGTCTTTCTGGTGCAACTGAATGCGGAAACCCGGATCAAAGGTGCCTTTCACCATACGCTCACCGTGGACTTCCAGCACTTTAGAGTTGGCAAAGCCACCCATCAGCGCTTCGCGAACACGCGCCGGATCGGCACCGGCTTTAGAGGCAAATACCAGGGCTTCAGCAACCGCTTCAATGTTCAGAGCAACGATGATCTGGTTAGCCACTTTACAGATCTGGCCTGCACCGTTATCGCCAACCAGGTTAATATTCTTACCCATGACTTCAAACAGTGGCAGTGCTTTTGCGTAGGCTTCTTCAGTACCACCAACCATGATGGTCAGCGCAGCATTAATCGCACCCACTTCACCGCCGGATACTGGTGCATCCAGGAACTCGGCACCGGTTTCTTTTACTCGTGCTGCAATCGTTTTGGTTTCGATAGGCGAGATAGAACTCATATCGATAACGGTTTTACCCGCTTTCAGCACTTCAGCCACACCGTTTTCAGCGAACAGCACTTCTTCAACCTGAGGGGTATTTGGCACCATCAGGATGATGTATTCGGCCAGTTCCGCGGCGGCTTTCGCCGAATGGACAACCTGAGCACCGTTGGCAACCAAATCTGCCGGAGCTGGATTGTAATGGTCGGAAAAGACCAGTTGGTGTCCAGCTTTCTGCAGGTTCTCGGCCATTGGTTTACCCATGATGCCTGTACCGATAAATGCGATAGTCGTCATTATCCTCTCCTTAGATTTGATTAAATTCTTTCAGCCAGCCAAGGCCTTCTGCGGTGGTGGTCTGCGGTTTGTACTCACAGCCGACCCAGCCTTCATAGCCAATTTCATCCAGATGCCTGAACATGAAGTGGTAATTGATCTCACCGGTACCCGGTTCGTGACGGCCTGGATTGTCAGCCAGCTGCACGTGGCGGATTTGGCCCAGTTCACGACTCAGGGTCGTTGCCAGATCACCTTCCATGATTTGCATGTGGTAGATGTCGTATTGCAGCTCCAGATTGTCACTGCCGACTTTCTCAATAATATCCAGACCTTGCTGAGTGGTATTGAGGAAGAACCCTGGAATATCACGGGTGTTAATCGCTTCGATGATCAGGTTGATACCCGCTTTTTTCAGCTCTGCCGCGGCAAAGCGCAAGTTATCAACAAATGTTGCTTCCGCCTGCCCCGGGGTGACGCCGGCAGGTACAATCCCTGCCAGACAGTTCACTTGCGTACAGTTCAGCGCTTTGGCATAGCGGATGGCTTCCGGTACACCGGCACGAAACTCTTCCACACGCTTAGGGTCGACCGCGATACCGCGGTCGCCAGCATCCCAGTCGCCAGCAGGCAGATTGAACAGTACCTGAGTCAGACCATTCTCATCCAGCTTGGCTTTGATAGCATCGCTTTCAAAAGCATACGGGAATAAGTATTCCACCCCGCGAAAGCCCGCCTGCGCGGCGGCCTCAAAACGCTCCATGAAAGGTACTTCCGTAAAGAGCATGGATAAGTTTGCTGCTAGTTTCGGCATGTCACATTCCTTTTGCTATTCGTGGAATATTATTGGTTAAAGGTGATGGCCGTCGGCGCATCAGCCTGATCTTCTGTCAGTGCTTCGAACTCATTGATGCCGTCAATCTCAACGCCCATCGCGATATTCGTTACACGCTCCAGAATCACTTCAACCACAACAGGTACTTTGTGCTTGTTCATCAGAACCTGCGCTTCACGTAAGGCATCGGCAATCTTCTCAGGATCCGTTACGCGAATGGCTTTACAGCCCAGACCTTCAACCACAGCAACGTGGTCAACACCATAGCCGTTCAGCTCCGGCGCATTCTGGTTCTCGAACGCCAGTTGTACACAGTAATCAATGTCAAACTGACGCTGTGCCTGACGGATCAGACCCAGGTAAGAGTTATTCACCAGTACGTGGATATACGGCAGGTTAAACTGCGCACCCGCAGCCAGCTCTTCGATCATGAACTGGAAGTCATAGTCACCAGACAGTGCCACAACCGGACGTTGCGGATCCGCTGCACGCACACCCAGCGCGGCAGGAATTGTCCAGCCCAGAGGACCAGCCTGACCACAGTTAATCCAGTGGTTTGGCTTGTACACATGCAGGAACTGAGCAGCGGCAATCTGAGACAGACCAATAGTGCTCACGTAGCAGGTCTCTTCGCCAAACACTTTGTTCATTTCTTCGTAAACACGCATTGGCTTCACTGGCGTTTCAGTGTAGTGCGTCTTACGCAGCATAGTGGCTTTACGCTGCTGACATTCAGAAACCCAGGCGCTGCGGTCGGCCAGCTTACCAGCGGCTTTCATGTCGCGGGCAACCTCAACAATCAGTTCCAGTGCGGCTTTTGCATCCGATACGATACCTAAGTCCGGGCAGAATACGCGGCCAATCTGAGTCGGCTCGATATCAATGTGAACAAACTTACGGTCTTTGGTGTACACATCTACAGAACCTGTGTGACGGTTTGCCCAGCGGTTACCAACACCAAACACGAAGTCGGAAGCCAGCATGTTGGCGTTACCGTAACGGTGTGCTGTCTGCAGACCCACCATACCTACCATCAATTCGTGGTTGTCCGGAATCGAACCCCAGCCCATCAGCGTTGGAATCACTGGTACGCCGGTGATTTCAGCGAACTGCTGCAGCAAGTCAGACGCGCCGGCATTAATGACACCGCCACCCGCAACAATCAGTGGTTTCTCGGATTGGTTCAGCATGGTTAATGCTTTTTCAATCTGAGCACGGCTGGCTGTTGGCTTGTACGCTTCCAGAGGCTCATAACTGTCGATATCGAATTCGATCTCAGCCAGCTGAACGTCAATAGGCAAGTCAATCAATACCGGACCCGGACGGCCTGAGCGCATCAGATGGAAAGCCTGCTGGAATGCACGTGGCACCTGAGCTGGCTCCAGTACTGTGGTTGCCCACTTAGCAACGGGTTTAGCGATACTCTCGATATCAACCGCCTGGAAATCTTCCTTGTGCAGACGAGCACGTGGTGCCTGGCCGGTGATACACAGAATTGGAATGGAGTCAGCAGCTGCTGAATACAATCCTGTGATCATATCTGTACCCGCTGGACCTGAAGTACCGATACAAACACCGATATTACCGGTATTGGTACGCGTGTAACCTTCAGCCATGTGAGAAGCACCTTCCACATGTCGAGCCAGAATATGATCAATGCCACCCAGTTTTTTCAGTGCAGCATACATTGGGTTAATCGCTGCACCTGGTACACCAAATGCCTGAATAACACCTTCTTTTTTCAAAACTTCAACGGCGGCTTCAATTGCCTTCATCTTCGCCATACTGCCTCCTGCATAATTGTATACAATGTTGTGTATGATTGTATTCTAGACATACATAATTGATCTTAGCAAGGGGGCTGTTACGATTTAAAACAAACTTAATATGCCGCCATCCCACTATTTATTTAAATAACAGTAGGTTATCTGAAAAAATAGCGACACATAAAAACAACATCAGATTTACATAGTGATAAAAACCACTTTACCTGATACGCCCATATAGGTTATAGATAATAGGAAAATTATAAAATGTATACAAAACGATAGACCGTTTGTTCTAAGGAGACGCAATTGGATACCCAACAACATCATGAGGCACAAGCCGATTCCCTACAGCTCGCCGTTGGTTCACTGTCACCCGACTATCAGGCTATCCTGAACGACGATGCCATGGCGTTTCTGACTGCACTTGTCAGTCAGTTTTCAGGCCGTCTGGACGATCTGCTTGCCCGCCGTGAAGCACGTCAGCGTGAATTCGACAATGGCAAACTGCCTGGTTTCAGAGCCGACACAGCAGACATCAGAAATGATAAAAGCTGGCGAATTGCTGATATCCCTGCTCCGCTTCAGGATCGCCGGGTGGAAATTACGGGTCCGGTTGATCGCAAGATGGTGATCAATGCGCTGAACTCAGGCGCGAAAGTCTTTATGTGTTGTTTCGAGGATGCCACTGCGCCGAGCTGGGACAACATGGTACAAGGCCAGATCAACCTGCGTGATGCCAACCTGGGCGAAATGCGCTATTTCGACGACAACCGTCAGAAAGAATATGTCCTGAATGATGATCCGGCCCTGCTGATCGCGCGTCCTCGTGGCCTGCATCTGCCTGAGCAGCACATTCAGTATCAGGGCAAATCTATCCCTGGCTGCCTGATGGATTTCGGCTTGTATTTTTTCCATAACTACCAGACCCGGGCTGAAAAAGGCTTAGGTGTGTACTATTACCTGCCAAAGCTGGAGTCGATGGAAGAAGGCCAGTGGTGGGCCGATGTGTTCCGTTTCACCGAGAACTACTTCGGTGCGCAGACAGGCACCATCAAAGCGACCGTGCTGATCGAAACCCTGCCCGCTGTTTTTGAAATGGATGAAATCCTGTACGCCATGCGCGATTACATCGTTGCCATGAACTGTGGCCGCTGGGATTACATCTTCAGTTACATCAAAACTCTCAAGCAACATAAAGACCGCATTCTGCCTGACCGTCACGATGTGACCATGGCGCAGCCTTTCCTGACGGCATACAGCCAGTTGCTGATTGCTACCTGTCACCAGCGTGGCGCGCTGGCAATGGGCGGTATGTCTGCCTTTATTCCAAGTAAAGACCCTGAAGAAATGAAGCAGGTTCTGGAAAAAGTCATCGAAGACAAAGAGCGTGAATCCAGCAATGGTCACGACGGCACCTGGGTGGCCCACCCTGGTCTGGTTGATACCGCAATGACAGTGTTTAACCAGCGCCTCGGCGGTAAGCCAAACCAGCTTGATTACCTGCCATCGGCCGCCAACGACATCACAGCTGCCGATCTGCTGGCTCCTTGTGAAGGTCACCGTAATGAAGCCGGTGTTCGCAAGAATGTGCGCATCGCTTTGCTGTATATCGAAGCCTGGATCCGCGGGCTTGGCTGCGTGCCAATCCATGGCCTGATGGAAGATGCGGCAACCGCTGAAATCTCGCGGGCCAATATCTGGCAGTGGATACACCACGGCGTCACGCTGGATGATGGTCAGCTATTTACCGCAGAGCTGTTCCGCCACTGGCTGCAACAGGAAGTGGACAGCCTCAAGCTTGAACAAACGGATAACAGCCAGAATCGTCGTTTTGACGATGCAGCCAAACTGTTTGATGAACTGTCGACATCAGACGAATTTGCACCATTCCTGACATTGCCAAGCTACCCGCTGTTGGTAGGCTGATTGTCTGCTCAGGGGATTTCCCAGAGCGGTAGAGACGTTTACTCCCGGTCATCATGTATGAATGGCATTTTAGGAGTAAAGCCGCTCACCGAGCATGGATTGGTGGCACATAAACAACATACCCGGCAGTCGGGAACCGGCTGCCGCTCAAAAAGTTAGTCAATTAATTCTTGATCGGAGGGATCACTATGAGCTTAACACTGGACGAAGCACTGGTAATTACCAAGGGCGCATTCAGCACTGCCCTGACCAAAGGTGCTGCACCTCTCACTGTGGCTGTTCTCGACAGCGGCGGTAAACTTATTTCTCTGCAACGTCAGGACGGCTCCAGTATGCTCCGCCCTGAAATTGCCATCGCCAAAGCCTGGGGAGCCCTGGCGCTGGGTTGTTCTTCCCGTAAACTCGCCATTGATGCCCAACAGCGTCCGGCGTTCATGTCGGCGGTCAATGTGCTGGCCGAAGGCAACTTGCTGCCTGTACCGGGTGGCGTACTGATCCGCGGCAGCAACAACTGCCTGCTGGGTGCGGTTGGCATCAGCGGTGATTTATCCGAACTGGATGAGCTGTGTGCCATCGCCGGCATCAAAGCAGCGAATCTGGTACCGGACGAAGTGGAAGTCGTGGAGTAATCACAGATACCCCGTTCGCTATGTAAAGGGCCATCATTGATGGCCCTTTTACTGTTCAGGACGAGTCATACACGTTAGTAAATGGTGGCTTCTGTTACTCTTCTCTCTTCTTACTGCATGCCTGCTTTTCAGCTGAAGCGTTGATAAAAGAATCAGGGCCGCGCTCAATGCGAGCTACCCGACGCACTGCCCAAAATGGCCGGGCTCCCACGCGGTACAACACCAGAGATGACAAAATCAGCGCACATCCCAGCGCTTTATTCAAAGTGAACACTTCGCCATACCACAGCACGCTGAGCGTCGCTGTCCACACAGGTTCCAGCAACATAATCAATGCCGCGTTCGATGCAGTGATCTGTTTTTGCCCTACCGTTTGCAACACGTAACGTAAACTGGTGGCCAGCAGGGTACTGAGGGCGAACCAGCCCCAGACAGACACCGGCACTTGCGCAGGTATCTGCTCCACGGTCAATGACATAGTCAACGACAGCAAGCCGGTGACAAATAACTGAATACAGGCAAGCAAGAGTATCGGTATCTGCTGGGCAAACCGGCTGTTCACGTTGAAATGAATCGCCAGCATAAAGGCACAGGCGGCAAACCAGATCTGGCTGTCAGATTGCTGCCAGCCGCCGGATAGTGATAACAGCGCCATGCCAGCCACCGCGACTGGCATAGAAATCCAAAATGACCGCGGCGGTTTCTGCCTGAAGAGCACCCAGGCGACAACCGGCACAAACAGCATCGACAGGCTGGCAATAAACGCCCCTTCCGCTAAGGCTTCCGTATTAGACATGGCATGGATCCAGCACATCATGGCCACCCCCAGCAGCACACCCACCACTGCAGCAAAACTGATTGTCTTGAGCGTTATGCGCCTTAACGCCGCATAACAAAACGGCAGCAGACACAGTGAAGCGAGCAGAAATCGCATGCCAATAAACAGAAAAGGCGGCAAGCCCTGCAGCGTTTCCTTAGAGAAAATCCACCCGATAGCCGCGAGCATAGTCGTCAGCACCAGAATCGCGCTTGCTTTATAGTTCGGATTCAACTGAAACGCTCCTTTTTAGTGCCACAACAGACAATTACACTCGTGCAAAAGCACGGTAACAATCATATCAACACTAAACCGCCAGGCTGGCAATGGTTTCTATGGGAGCTGGCGGGAATGATTTCTTCGTGTGGACAAAGACGGAGATATTAAGCGTCAGACATAAAAAATGGCCATCATTGTCAGTGACGGCCATTCTTGCAAAAACGAACAATTACCCGACCCGGTGAGCACGTATCCAGGTATGTGCACAATCCCCTTCTTTGTCGTAGCCGATATTCACGGGTTTACCGGTTGCATAGGCTGTCAGCAACCGTGACAGTACCTGGTGCCGGGTTTCACCAGGAGTGCTCGCGTCAATGGCGAACAAATCAGGCTTACAGCTGGGGTGTGATGTTGGCTGATTCTTCAGCAAGAAATAAATCTGATTGCCATCCGTGTAAGTTAACACTTGCGTTACTACGCCAGTCATATTTGCATTGTATACAGCATGTGAACTAAAAGATAAAAGCGACAACGCAACAAGCAAAAATCTATTCCATTTTTTCATTTTATTCTCCAACCAACTGAACGTGAAACAACCAAGAGTGTTAGCCCTTAATCAGCCACCAGCCTTCAAATTCGGTATTATGCGGCCATCCATCCACACACTTGGTAAAATTCAGATCGCCTTCCCAGCGAACTTGTACCGTTTTTTCACTGGCAAATGCCGTTAACGCCATCGATTCATCCGACTTGGTTGGCATCCGAATCCAGTTCGTCACACCTTCAGGTGTAGCTACCTGAATAGACAACGTTTGTCTGTCTGACCACTTATATATATTCTGAATTTTCCCTTCGCACAGTACATCTGCAGCGGCGAACGGTGTAATCAGAAACCCAGCTGTAATAAATAATCCCTTAACCAAACTTGTATATTTTTTATTCATTTTCTGCTCTCAATTATTATCAACATAGTCATTTAATAGACTTGGAAATAGTAAACACTATCTTCTGGCACCACCCAGTCACCGATTTCATTGCAGCGACTGCCACTCAGGTTTCCAGCCAACGTCGGATGCCTGTAATAAATCACCACCTGACGATTCGACATTTTGGCTGATAATCCCATAGACATCCACGCTTTACAGTGTTCTTCAGACACATTACACAGTTTATGCACACCAAAACCATTACTGACATGAAGGGTTGAAGAATCAACACCAAGGTGCTTGATTTCGCCTAAACAATAGTAGTTTGCGTGGGCTGATAGTGACAACAGAGCTAACATGGTAAAAAGTATTTTTTTCATTTCAACTTCTCTTATGTTAATTAATGGAAGAGCATCTAAAAAGTAGTTCGTATTTAGAACACCTTTATTATACTTCAAAGCCGGCTAATTTTTAATTAATAAACGAACTACTAACCGATACAAAAAAAATCCTACAGCCCCAATGATCATACAAAAAGAAAACACTGATATAGCCCAACAAAAAAACACCAAAATAATGTAAGCGATATCAATCTGGCCCGTCTCAATACTATAAAACTCTTCTTGGGAATTATGCTTTAAACCGATATAGAGAAGCATACCACCAACCAGAAATGATAAGAATGAAGATATGTACAGATTTATTCTAAAATACTTTCTCATAATAAAGCACACCTCAATTCCCAGAATATATCGCAGAAACTCTAGCACCATAATCACTAACTTTAGTTGCGTTTACATTATTGTAAACCGTAGCGATCTGAGCAACCGATGCATTTGGCATATTTTCTATTATAGAAGAAAGCATTTTAGCACCAGCCCAAATATTGTGATGAGGATTGCTCAAAAATCCTCTCGAACCGAATGCATCCCCCCAATAATCAATATTAATATTCATCGGTAAAATGGATTTATTCATTCCAAATGGAGATAATATGACATCATAATATCCATGTGTTGTTTCCATAAACATAATTGAGCTAATTAGTTTAGGATCAATGCCAAAAGCATTGGCCGACATTTGAATTGTTAGCGCATAGTCATCAACAGGAGATAGAGATCCAATCTCATACCATGGCATACTACCATCCGCATTAGGGTTTTCAGCAACACCGAAATTACAACCTCCTCCATTCAAAACACATTGTTTCCGTGATATCGCCTTTTGTGCAGGATGCATCTCATGGTTAAACAGCCTAGAAAAAGCCCCCGTGACAGCACCATTCTCAAATTTTCCACCGCTGAGTTTTGAGCCAGTCCCGCCAACTACTGCCGCAATTGCCACACGTCCCATCAAAGCAACTCCGCTTTCTCCCGGCATCATAGTGTCAATACTAGGAGCAAACGCCTGCGTAAGTGCTGCTGACCAGAAACCATCACCAAATTTGCCGCCACTCATCACTGAAGAAATACCGCCAGCCACACCGTGAGCAAGTGTTTTTGCAGCCCATGCTGCATTACCAAATGCAACTTTTGCCGTCCCAAATGCATTACCAATACCCATAAACATCAAGCTCGTCGCTATTGATGTGAGCGCCCCTCTTACACCACCTTGCGCATATCCAAGTACACCAGCCATTGCGGCACCAGCCCATGGCCCAGCCATTGAAGCCAACGCAATCAAACCAATTTGTATAATCGTTACTGCATACTTATCCAAGAATCGTCCAATTTCCTTAAACAACTTCTTAAAGAAATGTCCGCTTGGATCGTTGTACTTCATTGGGTTATTCAGCACATAACTATAACGGTTGAACGACTGGCTATTGCTCGGTGCCTGAATAAAGGTATCTGCGCTGACAAACCGGCCCAGGGTAGCGTCATACATACGACCATTCATGTGGATCAAGTCCACTTCATCCACCTGCTCATGCCCGGTATAACCCCGGTTGGTCATTAAGGCCTGCTGTACAAACGACTTATCCGTCTCCCAGACAAAATCCCGCTCTTTGCCCCAGGCATCAAAATTGCGGCGATCGACCACATTGCCCCAGATATCCGTGATGAGATCAGCGCTGCCCAGCGCATCATTGTGGAAATAGCGCAATTGCCTGTCGATCGATGCTTCAGTACCGTTTTTGGTGGTTTTCTTGTCGATATTGAGCGCAACCAGCTTACCGCCAGCATTGATGAACTGCTTGTGTTCAACATCACCGTTGCTGTAATCAATCCGCTCGTAGGCTTTACCCAGATACCAGGTTTTATCCCCTTTATGATTGGTCTTCAGGTAGCGCGCTCTGTCCGGCCCATAACTGAAGGCTGCCCAGCTATCGCCACGGGTAATTTTGGTGGGTTTATTGAAGCTGCTCCATTCAAAGACACGACCGTCGCCTTCGAGCATATTCCCGTTCAAATCGTATTGATAAGTGCGCTCCCCGGCACTGGTCACCGCGTGAACATGTTGTTTATCCTGATACGCGTAGTGGCCCACGTCCGACTTATAAGTGATATTACCGTTTACACCATAGTCAACACTGTATGTTTTATTAAACAATGGGTTATCACGATTAGCTCCTATCGTATCGATAATTTTATTGGTCTTCAGCCGATCCAGAGCATCATAGGTGTACGTCTCAGAGATGCCCGTCATGATATCTTCACGCAGAGTCACATTATCCATCGCATCATAGCGATAATGGAGCAGACGTTTTGCTTTCTTACCCTGATGTGTCGAAATGTTCTGCAGCTGGCCGTTCCCTTCGTTATAGTCGTACTGGTTGAACAAACCATTACCATAGGATTCAGCCGTAATACGTCCTTCTGCATCCAGGCTGTTCAGCTTCCAGTAGTAAACACGATTTTTGTTAATATGCTGCTCTGTTAAGTCTGTCAGTTGCTCGTACTGAACTTGATTTTGTTCACTCAAGTTTTCATAGCGGGAAGCAACCAGTAAAGTCTGTTTGGTTAACGTCACCAATTGAGCAGCCGCTGCTGCGTATGTGGTCGCCTGCATGCGAGTATGATCTTCCACATACTCAAGGCGTTGAATTTCAGACGCAAGCTGGTTCAGACGCTGAAAATACTTGCTGACCAGGCTGTCATAAATCTGCGGCATCGCCTTGCTGATCGCCAAACGGGTCAGGTCATAAACACCGTCATTATTGTAATCACCAAAGAACGCGCTCTCACCTGTTGCCTCCAGGCTGGATACTTTACTCGTCCAGTCAGCCAAACTTACCTTGCTTAACTGACCATCGACCAGCTTCAAGTGATATGACGGCGGTGTGATGATCGGAATACTGACATCATTGTGAATCAGGATAAAGTTGTCTGGCACTTCCAGATAAATATCACCTGCAGAATCTCTGTAAACAGTCAGTGTTTTATGATTCACCTGATTGTAAATCTCAGATGTACCACCACTCACATTTTTGACCTGATCCAACAGCGAGTTAAACTCTTCACGACGTCGATTGTAGGTGATGGCCTGATTTTGCAGCTCTTTTGATTTATTCACATAATCAGATGCTTTCGCCAGAGCCTCAGCCAGCAAAGGCTTTATTACCTGATTATATTCTGCAGGATTGAAATCGAGTTTAAACTGACTCGGCGCACCATAAACACCGGTTAATGCACCTGTAACGGCATCGTACTCATGTTCAAGTGTGAAGTTATTGGGCCGAACATCTTTCACCACACGACCAAACTTGTCATAGTCAAATTCACGAGCGAATGTGTGATCAGCCGTGAAAATTTCTTCTTTGCGCAACTGACCATAGCTCGTATAACTGAGTTTCTTCAGGTAGCCAGGTGCTTCTGAACGGATTAACGCTCCCTGCCAGGTTTCCCCGCCATAACTGTCGTAATACCATTTACTCTCAGTAAACTGGCTTTTCGGTTGTTGGTTTTCAACAATGAGCTTTTCATCAACCCGCTTCACCATTCGGTTGAGCGCATCGTATTGCATGACTACGCTTTGCCCTTTGGCGTCCGTTTGTTTCAGCAGATTTCCGAAAGAGTCATATTCATACTGCCAAAACCCAAGGTCAGGATCCCTTGTGCTTGTCTTGTTACCCAAATCATCATAGGTATTGACGATAGTGGCACCACCCGCACCCGTTGCCATCGACAGATTACCGGTTGGGGTATATTGATTCTTCACACTTGCAGATAAAGGTTGATCAACCTGAATCACCCAACCCATTGCGTTGGTGAAGGTCGTCTTTTTGCGACCTAAGGCATCCGTTTCTGTGACCTTTAGCGGCTCGTAAACATAAGACGCATACACATCACCTTTACCAGCAGGGCCGGGCTCAGAGACAGATTGAATACGACCTAAAGCATCATAAATGGTATTCGAATATTGTGGTGTGTCACCCTGATAATACGGACGGCTGACTTTGACAATCTGATTCTTAGCATTATAGAAGGTATCTTTTATGATCCAGCGCTTACCGCCAACCGCCAGCGTTGCTGTGCGCCATTCTCGCTTAAATTTATCAAAGAATTGCTTAGCTTCACCGCCACCATCCGATTGGGTCACCACACAATATACAATCTGATTATTTGGTTTAAGGCTGCTGCACTGTGAATGACTCGCGGGCAGATATTGAACAGAAGTACTCAGTTGTGCGGCGGTTCCTTTGAGCACTTCTTTTTTCACTTCACGACCAAAATCATCGTAATAAGTGGCAGCAACCAGACCGTTACTGTCTTTGACAATTACTGAATTATTGTAGCGATTAATTATTTGAGTCGATGACTGACCCAGTGTATTGGTATTAATAACATTAACAAAATCACCCGCGTAAGTTTTTTTCACTGATGACGAGCGTTGAGATATACCGCCATTTCCAGCAAACCCAGTGATGTGTGAAGACTCAACAACCCCTTCATCATTGCGGGTATAGGTCGTTGTTAAGGCAAGCGGACTACCCGCGGCGGATACTTCTTTGATCAACAAACCTGTCGTGGAATCATATTCAAACGATGCTTTTCTGACTTCTGTTTCGCCCTTAGCATCAGTGTGAACCACTTCAGATTCCAGCAAACGGCCTAAGTGCCATTTAGCGATATCGTTCTTAAAGATACTTTTGGTTTGCTTGGTGAATGTTTCATTAGTTTGTGTCAGCGGGTTCTTCGCTGTAGTCGATACTGTAACCTTACCGACATTGCCAAATTTATCGATATCGGCATGTTCGGTAATGACAGTAGAAACCAACTGGCTATTCAGATCATAGCTCTGCTCAGTTGTTTTTTTCTGCTCGACTTGGTAAACACGAGCCGTCGACACTTTATTCACTGTTTTCGTTAAGGTTTGATAACCATGTCCATTCGAGGCTGTACCACTTGCAGAAATGACATAAGTGGCATCGGAAGGGCCATGCATTAGCGGTCTCAATTTTTCAATTTCTGCTGCTGACAAACCTTTTACTGAAGCAAAATGAGTAGGGTTTCCATTTTTATCATAAGAGTAAACTCCGGCTTTACTGAATTCATAATATTCATGAGAAGGGATAACAACGGGGATCATTATATCCCCATGAATTGGAATGAATTTATCTGGTGCTTTTAAATAATCTTTACCATTGACATGGTACATTTCATACTTATGTGTTTCTGCTGTAGACAATAACTCCACTTTACCAAAAACCGGAGTGAGGCTCACCGTCTCAGCAATTTGTTGTTCATAATGGGATGCAGTCAAAGAAATAGAGTTACTAAACTCCGTTATACTTTTATTTAATAAGACAGATTTGTTGCCAAAATATTCACGACTTTCTTTTACAGTGCCATTGAGCGGAAACTCTGTGTTGTAATAAGTTTCACGAACACGAGTCAATTGACCATCATTTTTCTCTGTCTGCTGTATCCACTTAAACCCCGAAAAACCATGACCTAGCAGATCATAGCTAGCACTTCCGTAAGTAAAGTCATACGTATTAAACCGATTTGAGCCAGCCCCATTTTCAGATTTAAGCTGTTTCACAATGTACATTGGTCCGTAAGCATTTAGCTTCGGAAACTGATAATTCAGCTTACGTTTATCACCTGGGTATAACGCATTTTTATGGTAAACCTGACCATCAAATAGTGTCGTGAATGAAACAGAAGAATGATGCCCTAATCCATTAGTCACACCAGTAAATAAGTTTAGCGAAGGCTTTATTGTTGTATTTTCACTACAGCGAATATAGCTATTCGTACCTGATTTATCACCAACATGACGACAGTATTCAACATTTCCATCACTATTGGTATCAACAAACCAATTCTTATCTCTGTATCCCCAATCACCAACTTTATAAGTATAATCTACCCATGAACTTCCACTCTTCATGCTAGAGCAGCGCATATAGGTATTAGGGTGATCGCCTACAGCACGACAATAGTCTTGCTTTCCGTCTTTGTTTAAATCCACCCACCAGCGTTTATCGCTATATCCCCAATCGAAGTTAGCGACTTCAAAACCCGTTTTCAGATCACTCACTTTACCAACGGAGCCAAGAGAACAGCGAAGCCGGCTATTGGCACCAGATTTATCGCCAACGGCACGACAGTAATCACTGGCGCCATCACCGTTGATATCCGTCCACCAACGACGATCGTCATAGCCCCAGTCATCAATATGAATATCCTTAGTGGCAGAAATTCTATCGCCATTAAACAAATCGCATCGGAGCGTACCACCATTCCCTGAATCTCTTACAGAACGGCAATAGTCCGGAAAACCATTGCCGTCAATATCAGCCCACCAGGTTCTCTTGATATCACCCCAATCAGAAATATTAAATTTCTTCTCGTAAAAAGAACGTCCATCTTTATTAATACTGCAACGTAATAAACTGCCGTCACTACGACAAAAATCTATCCGGTTGTCGCCGTTTAGATCAATCCACCACCTTCTGTTTTTATCCGTTCCCCAAGAGCCAATATGAATCGAAAAACTGCTCACACCGCTTGCTGAGAAATTCGAACAGTATAAATTGCTACCTGACAACGCACAGTATTCAGTTTTGCCATCATTATTAATATCAAGCCACCAGCTCTCACTTGCATCCTTATATTTAAAGGTATGAGTAAACGTACTCTCATTACCAAGTCTGCAGTCAATTCTCTTGGGGTTAAGAGCAGAAACACTATCAGTAGTGATTCGAGAGTATTTTTGACAGTAATCAAGTTTTTTATCAGCATCTACATCAACCCAAGCTCCATCCGATAGACCACCCGTTGACCAGTTTGGGACCTTGATTGCTAATGAGCGATTCAAACTATATGCTGAATTTCCGTTCCAGTGAAAATTGGTTTTCGGCAAACAGGTTCCGTTTGCGCTGCAGTATTGAACAGAAGCAAGCCGTGTTGGTGTATTCGTACTGAATTCTGCACCAGTGTATGATAAATTATAGTAATTCTTTACTTTACCATTTATCGCAATACTGACTTTTGAAAGTTTCTCGTACTGAGATTTTACTTTTCCATTGACTTTACTAATGAGGCCATTCTGTAACGAAGAAGTGTTTGCCTGATAAGTAAAACCTACGGTATAGGCATCATAAACAATCTGACGAATCAGATTATTATTTGTATAACTGTACCTGATGACATTTTTTTTCGTTGTATCAGTAGATTCAGCCAGCAGCCACACTAAATTATCTGAGTCATTCTTATAGGTCAGCACATCGCCAGATTTTGTTTTCACAATAAACTGGCTGCTAGTGCCAAGCGAATCACCACTCAGCGTAATCTGGCTATATTGATCAATTTCAGTTTTGTAGCTTGACCCACTCTTACCGCGCTGGCCTGACACTGAAATCAGCCGAGAACCGTCAAGGCAAAAATTATCTTCATGGGTGTAATTTGGTGAACGTTTAAAGCCATCTGTGCTTATGGTCGAACCACAGCGAGTAATTGCACTCAAACCTGACAATGAAAAACCTGGGCCCAAAGCACTATAGCCGGATCCTTGGCTACTATAAGAAATAGATAATTGCGGAGTATTACCACCCCGTCCCTCAGGTAATTGTAGCGGTATCTGATACATAGCAGCACCAGAATCCACCAATAACTCGCCGGGTAAAGAGCCCACTGTGCTGGCGTATGAAAAAGGTACAAAGAGTGTGAGCAATGCCAACATGAAACGACGCATTGTTATTCCTTATTCAAATATTGTTGTAATGAGGAAATATCTTCATCAAGTTGATTGAGATCATAATCTTGACTGTCTTGCTGAAGATCTGAAGACTCTACAAGCGTTTCCTGCTCATCCTTCAGAACAAGTTTTCTCAGTTGCTGAACACTCACTTGTGAGTTCAGCTTCTCGACAGAATATTTATCTTCGAGAAGTATGGGATCAGCCGAGTCCTTAGTGTACTCCTGCTCTGTAGGCTCTATCTCTTCGCCTGCGCTATGCCAGAGATAGTAATTACCAACAACCACAGCAAGCACTGTAGCTAATATCAAACCTATTATTGTTTTCATACCAACCAAGAAATTGAGATTAAGTCACAAGCAACAATCAGGAATCCGTCACATTTTTGACGATTTACACCTGGTTACAAAGTGCAAATAATATCCATTATGGAAGCTTGAAGCTAGCGCATATTTATAGAATTAAGACAGATTAGGCTATACCGTCTGTACACAAGAGGTATATCATATTTCAACCTCACTCAATCACCGCTCAATAAACAAGCAAAATTTCTTTTTGCTCATCACAGGCTGTGTACAAGTAAAAACCTTATATCAAATTAACAAAGAACTCATCTACCAGTTCGACCTGAAGAATATCTCCGATCTATTGCGTATAAAAAATGGCCATCAGTGTCAGCGACGGCCATTCTTTCAAAAACTAACAATTACCCTACCCGGTGAACACGTATCGAGGTATGAGCACAGTCCCTTTCCTTGCCGTAACCGATATTCACTGGCTTGCCGGTTTCATAGGCTGTTAATCGCGATCCCGGTTTTTCTGATCCTCCCCTCTGGTGCTACCGGCCACTCACAAGAGGCGCCCAGTTTTCAGCCCAGGTGTGATTTGTGCTTTCCCCCATAGCTGCCAAAGATGCAGTCATAAATTCAATAAACACTCTGACTTTGGCGGGTAAATATTCGCGCTTAGGGTAGATGGCAAACACACCATTATCAGGTTGTGGCGGTCTGAAATAAGGATACAGGGACACTAAGGAGCCATTGTTCAAGCCCTGCTTTGCAAGAAAATGAGGTAATTGAGCAAAGCCCAGACCATCGGCACACATACAGGCCATTGCTTCGCCATCATCAGTGACATGCGTTCGTTCTAATTCATAAGGAACATATTCACCCTGCTCATTCGGCAAAAAGATGGGCTGTAGCTGTTGTGTCTCTTTGATACGAAAACCAATCCAGCTGTGCTGGTGAAAGTCATCGGCACATTGGGGTGTACCCTGGGCCGCTAAATAGTGTGGTGAGGCACAAACAAGAAAGTCCATTGGGCTCAGGCGCCGGGCCACCAAGCGGCTGTCCTTGACGTAACCCGTACGCAGTGCGATATCAATATCATTTTCAATGATATCGGCGTGTAAATCATTAATTTCCAGATCTAGCTTGATGGCTGGGTAACGCTGACAGAATGCCTGCAGCAAGGGGCGAAGATAGAGATGGCCGTAACAGACGGCCGAATTGATGCGCAGAGTACCGCTGGGCGAGTCATTCAAATGCTTGAGCTCATACTCGCAGACGGTGAGATCCTGAATCATCTTGCGCACTGTATCGGCATAGCGCTGACCCGCAGCGGTGATACGCAATTGTCGGGTAGAGCGCTGAAAAAGTGTCAGTCCTAACTGCGCTTCCAGCCGGCTGATTGCCTTGCTGACCGTGGACGGATCTGTGTTACAGCTTCGTGCTGCTGCTGCAAAGCTCTCACCATCACACGTGGCTAAAAATATTTCTAATGACCTGAGTTTATCCATTCACTGAGCATCAAGATTTTATTCGTTGGCTGACTATAACAATAAAGACTCATGAATAGTATTCACGACTCAAAGGGATTTCGGCCTATTTTTCTTCCCTTTGCTGAATCTTAATATTCAGGCTCCAACAACAAATCCTGTTACTTCAATGAGGCATTATGTTCAGAAAAGTATCCGCCAATCATCCGCTGGTTTATTTTTTCCTGGCATTTATCACTATGGCCGGACTTTCCTATATTAATTTTCTGCCGGGTATGGTTAATGCACTCGCAGGCAGTATTGGTTTTAGTGATGCGCAGGCCGGACAGCTTGTTGCGCTCAATGGATACGGTGGCCTTTTGGGCAGCACTGTGGCTATTTTTCTGGTACGCCGAATGCCTTGGCAGTCTGCCATGTATACGTTTTTAGCCCTGCTAGCTGTCGTTGATATAGGGACTTTATGGATTGAAACCTACAGTGTCATGCTCGGCTGGCGCTTTTTAGCCGGGCTTTTCGGTGGGCTTTGCGTCGGTATCGGCTTTTCTGTACTGGCCAGGTTAAACAATGCGGATCGTGCTTTTGGCACCTTGCTACTCATACAGTTCAGTCTGGGCGCTGTGGTTATTTACCTGCTGCCGGCACTTGAAACGCTGCTGAGCGCTTATGCGGTATTTTATGTCATGGCAGGCTTTGCATTATTGAGTCTGATTATGATGCTGTTTCTGCCTTCTCTTGCCAGTGAGCGCAAGCCAGTCAAACAATCGGTGTTGTTGACCGAGCTAAATGGCAATGCAGTGTTACTGATGCTGGCCATCACCGCCTATCAGCTTGCCGCCAGCGCTATCTGGACTTATGTCGGGCGCATCGGCCTCGGTGCGGGCATTAGCACGGATAATGTCAGTCTGTATATTGCAATAACCGGATTGCTGGGGTTATTGGGGGCAATGTTACCTGTGATAAGCGGCAACCGTTTTGGTCGTTTATCCTGGGTTCTCGCTGGTGTTGCTCTGTCGAGCATTTCTGCGCTCTTGCTCAGCGTCTCGCCGCTCACCCCGCTGCTTTATGTCACTTCAATGACGCTGCTGTTTTTTTCCTGGCCTGCCGTTCAGTCTTATTTGTTAGCGGTAACGGCTGACATGGACAGCACAGGGCGTCTTTCAGCGCTGGCGGCTGTTGTTTCTTCCGTCGGTTTAGCGACAGGCCCGCTGCTCGCTTCCGGCTTATTAGATAACGGTAACTTTTCGGTCATGCTCTATGCCTGCGCCCTGGTCTTTTTCTCGTGTCTCTTTCTGTTATTCAAGCCTGTTCAGGCACAGGAAAGAACAAAAACCGGTGTGCTGCCACCTCACTATCAGCCAAACACTAAGGACCCAATATGATTCGCTATCTGTTCAGCAAGATGCTTCTGGCATTCAAAAACCGTTACGATTACGACATTCGTTATCAGCAGGATATTCTGAAAACCGATCTCGGGGCTTTCCTGAAGTTTATGGGATTCCAGACCATGTCTTCCCATTCGGGTAATTTGCCCGCAGGGCCGCTGTATGCCGCCAGAATACGCGCCATTCTCTGGGACGATTGCGGCCCGTGCACCCAATTGGCGGTGAATATGGCTCTGGAGGCAAAAATAAGCCCGGATATTGTACAAGCCATTATCAATAAAGATTTAAACAATCTGCCTGATGATATTGCCCTGGTGGTGAAATTTACTGAATCTGTATTGGCTCATCACCCTGAAGCGGATGATTATCGTGAGAAAATACTGGCTTTGTGGGGCCCCAAAGGGCTGATTACAATTGGTTTTGCCATCAGCACTTATCGGGTTTATCCGGCCCTGAAATACACTTTGGGCTATGGGAAAACCTGTCAGCGAATTCAGATCAACGCATCATACATCACACCTGAGCGGAGCGCTGCTTTAACCGGGGAGGCTGAGAATGCTGAATAAATGGCGCATCACAATAGCTGTGCTGCTCGGATTGGCAGCATTGGGTAACGGTGTGTTTATGACGCTCGCCCCTGAGCCCTGGTATTGGATGGTGCCGGGCGTGCCAGACCGGGGACCGTTCAATCAGCACTTTCTGCGTGATATCGGCATGAATTACAGCCTGATCGGTGCCGCTTTTATTTGGGGAGCGATTGACACCAGACATAGCTTGACGCTTTGGTTGATGCCAACTGCCTGGTTAACCGGCCATGCCATTTTCCATGTGTGGGAAGTGCTTGTTGGCATCTGCGGGCCTGAATTTCTGATCATTGATTTTGGCGGCGTTACACTGCCCGCATTGCTGGCGCTGTGGCTGATTGTGACCAGTTATAAGGGACAGGCACATGAATAGTACAAAGCGTGTTTTTCTATTACTTAGTCTGAGTATCGCCTTGGGGGCAACATTAGCTATCGTAGCCCTCGGACTCAACGCACAGCAACCCAAGACACCACAAGCCATTGAGTGGCTGGACAACCCGCGCAGTCTGGCAAGTTTTAGCCTTGAATCTGAGGTCGGTGAGTTTACTAACCAGTCATTAATGGGGCATTGGACCATTGTATTATTTGGCTTTCTCCATTGCCCTGACATCTGCCCAACCAGTCTGGCACAGCTATCAAGACTCTCTGCCGCCCTGACAGAAAACCCTGGCGAACATGATGTTAGTTTTGTGTTTGTGTCTGTTGATCCCGGACGGGATTCAGTTGTCGAACTCAGCCAATATTTGCAGTACTTTGATGCTTCAATTCACGGTGTAACAGGTAGTGAGCCGCAGTTAACGCGCTTTGCCAACAGTCTTGGCATCCGTTTTGAAGTCTCAGCAAACAAGGAAGACTACAGCGTTGCACATTCCGTAACATTTTCCATTATCGACCCTGAAGGCGTTTTCCGCGGGCGGTTTAGCCCGGACTTCGATATGCCCAGCTTAGTGCGGGACTTTACAACCAAACTGAATTGAATTTAACCAACCCGAACAGAGTGACTGACACATTGATGCTACAGGTACTGCATAAACCTCAAATAATCAGTATCAACGGTCAGTACATATGGCTTTGGCAGGTCGAATTTATACAGTTTCAGATTCAATAATCGCCTTGCCGCTCTTGGGTTTATGAAAATAAAACCCTTGTATCAGATCAACTCCGGCTTCTTTAACCCGTTCCGCCTGAGCATAGTCTTCAATGCCTTCAGCAACCACAGTGATGCCTTTCTCGTTGCACATGCTGACCAGAAATTTCACATAGGCTCGGACTGCGCTGTTCGCTTCCATTTTTTTAATAATGGCTCTGTCCAGTTTAAGCTGGGTGAACGGGATAGAGAAAAAGGTGTTGAAAGAGGTATATCCGGAACCAAAATCATCCAGGGAAATGGTGAATCCTGCCTCATCCAGTGCCAGCAGCTGCTGTACGGCAAAAGGATTCGATTCAAGAATGACAGACTCTGTCATCTCTATCGTCAGATTTTCTGGTTGTAACTGATAGTGGCGCACAATAGCGAGAAAATGGGCAACAAAGTCAGGCTGCATCAGCTGAATAACCGATACATTCACCGACGCCTTAATGACGCGGGAATGGGCCTCTCTGTATTGATTTAAAAATTCACATGCCAGCACAAGTACATGGTAGCCCAGTTCGACAATATCCCCGTTTTCTTCCGCAACACTGATAAATTCAGTAGGCATGATCTCGCCATACCGAACACTGTTCCAGCGAACCAGAGATTCCACACTCACTGTTTTTCCTGTTGCAGCACAGACAATGGGCTGAAACAACAAATATAATTCTTTGTCTGTAATTGCTTTTTTTAATCCGGTTTCCAAAAAGAGATGGCGTTCAATCGATCGCTTCTCTTCATCCGCATAAAAAGAAATACAGTCGTCTTTTTCTGAACCGTGCCGCATGATTAACGTTGATTTATATAACAGCGATTCAGCATCTTCACTAAGGCAGTTATCTTCTTTCAACAAATAAACACCCACATTCAGTGACTGTAATGTCGACTGATGAAAAGAGCGAAAACGTTGTTCAAAGTCAGTAAGCAGTGAGGCAATTTGTTGTTTCAATACGCTCTCAGAGTAAACACCCTTCTGTAACACTACAAATTCATCTGGCTGTGTTTTGTACACGTTTTTCGAGCCAAAGGCTTCTTTCAGACACTCAGCACAAAGCAATATGATACTGTTGCCCGCTTGGTAGCCAAATACATCCATTATTTGGTTTATTTTATTTAACCCAAATGTCATTATCGCCGCATGACTTTTGGCTTCCAGCAACTCTGTCAGGGTTTCAATTAATTTACGTCTGTTATTAAACCCAGTCAGTGAATCACAATAAGCCAGCTGATACAGCTTGTCCTCATATTGCTTTTTTTCTGTGATATCTTTATGCGCGCCGACCATATACAGAAGATTACCGCTGTCATCAGCATGAATAACACCGACCGCTTCAATCCAGTGGTACTCCCCCTGCCGGTTGCGCACACGGTACTGACTGATAAAACGGGTTATTTTCTCTGTAACCTGAGTGCTAATATTTTCAATAAACTGGCTTTTATCATCAGGATGCATAATGGCTATCCACTCATCCAATGGTGAGCCGTGTAATGACACATCGAAGTTTTCATAAAAGTGTGTGTTATAGAAATTCACCATATTATCTGGTGTCATTTCCCACAAACCTTCACTACCAGCATCAAATATTTCCAACAACCTATGCTGATTATTAACAACTTTATTGTCGATAATGTCAGATTTCACGTTAAGCCCAGTTGAGTACCAGTAAAAAATGAAGCGCGTAATATACCATACAAGGATAAACGATTAACATATCAACAATAGTGAATAATTACTCTATGAAGAAAAACAGCTTAACCCACTAGCTTTAATTTGAAATTAAGATAAATCAACTAAAATATATAGGAAAATCAGTATCAATAAGCAAGATTATAGCTACACTAGCTACTGCATATATTCTTAGTCATGCTTCAATAATCATTCAGAGCATATTCCATTATGCTCTGAGGTAACATTGCCCTGTTCTGGCGACGTTCAATCGGGACTGATTTCTAACTCGAGCAATTTTTGTCCTACCATAGGTCGATAGAAGTAATAGCCTTGCATTAAATCAACTCCGGCTTCTCTGACTAATTCGGCATGAGCAAGATCTTCTATGCCTTCTGCGACAACAGAAATTCCTTTTTCACGACACATAACAACCAGAAATTTGACATAAGAGTATACGGATGAATCATCAGCCATTTTTTTGACGATGCATCTGTCGAGTTTGAGCTGAGAAAAAGGAATAGAAAAGAAGGTGTTGAATGAGGAATACCCGGAGCCGAAATCATCCAGTGAAATTGAAAACCCTAACTCATTAAGAATCAGCAACTGTTCAACAGCAAATGCATTGGTTTCTAATACGGCCGATTCGGTCACTTCCACTGACAGATAACTCGGGGATAGCTGATACTGATTGACAATTGCCAGAAATTTACGAACAAAATCTGCCTGCATCAGTTGGATAACAGAAATATTCACAGATACTTTAAAATCATGCTGGTGCTGTCGGCGGTACTCCGCAATATATGAGCACGCCAAATCCAACACATGATATCCCAATGGAATAATGTCCTGATTGGCTTCCGCAATCCCAATAAATTCTCCCGGATTAATTTCGCCATAACTGGCGCTGTGCCAACGCAGCAATGACTCGACACTCTTGATCTTCCCGGTCGTTGCGCACACTATCGGTTGGAACATTAAATAAAATTCATCATCCTGAATAGATTTCTCTATGCCAGTTTCCAGAAAAAGATGCCGCTCAATGGCTCGCTGCTCATCGTCTGCATAAAATGCAATGCGTGAATCGTGCTCTTTGCCGTGGCGCATAACCAGCATAGATTTATATAAAATAGATTCTTCATCTTCAGCCGCTGCAGAACCACCGGGTAATTGATAAACCCCGGCATTTAACTTTTGAATTGTGGTGTCGTGAACGGCACGGAATCGCTGATCAAACAGTGTGATCGCTTTATTGATAGTGCAACATAGCGTTGATTTTTCAGGGCAGTCTTTGAGCATGACAACAAATTCATCGGAATACGAACGGAAGATCAGATCGGTGTCAGTAAAGACTTCAGTAATCGCCTCAGAACACAGCTTTATCAACTGATTACCAGCCTCAAAACCAAAAACTTCGACAAACTGACTAAACTTCGTCAGCCCAAAAGTAATGATAATGCCCGGTACACCATCCGCCTGAATGACGTTAAGTTGCTCAACCAATTGCCGACGATTCCACAAACCGGTCAGTGAATCCCGGTAAGCTAATTGGAATAATTTTTCATCATGCAATTTTTTTTCAGTGATATCTTTATGTGAACCAACCAGATATTGCAGTTCGCCGTGCTCGTCGGTATTCAGTACACCCACCGCTTCAATCCAGCGATAATCATTCTGCCGATTCCGAATCCGGTATTGGCTGGTAAAATAGCTGATCTTCTCCGTCACCTGTCGATTCACATTATTTTGGAATTGTTCGACATCATCAGGATGCACAATGGCAATCCACTCATGAATTGGAGAACCATTCAAGTTCACGTCAAAATTTTCATAAAAACGCGTATTATAAAATTTCACCACATTCCCTGGCGTCATCTCCCACAGGCCTTCACTGCCCGCATCAAAGACTTCTAACAACCGATTCCGGTTTACAGCTAAATTGATGTTGATAATGCCTGATTTCACGCCTTGCCCAACTCACTAACCAGATCGAAAAATGAGCGCGCAATATACCATATTAGGATATGCTAAATCACACCCATAAAGCGGATATGTGTTTCAGCTACCAACATCGAGAAAAAACTCCGCGTAAAACCAACTTTGTTATATAAGCCAAAGTAATACTGCTGTTAACTCTCAATTTACCAGAAGGTATGACTTATCTCACATTTACAGTAATGAGAAGCCGTACCTGGTTCACATAAACTGTTCACTTTTATTTACATCCCGAATTCATTCGGCTTTGCAGGCCAATGATTGTCTTCAAAATACTGTGCCAGGTGATCGATCAGTCCCCGCACCGCCGGCAATAGATATTCTCTTGCGGGATAAAGTGCATATACCGACATTGATTTGGGTACCCAGTCCGCTAATACCACGGCTAACCTGCCCGCTTGAATATCTTCACTAACCAGATACGTGGGTTGCACTGCAATTCCCGCTCCTTCTATCGCCGCGGCTTTCAATACGGTCGCCTCGTTTGAAATGAATCGGCACGTCACTTCTACCGACTCAGTAACGTTATTTTTCGTCAGGTGCCACACATGCTGCTCGAAACTACGATTACCAAGGCATTGATGATGACTGAGATCCGCCGGTACCTGTATATCAGACGACCGCTTAAGATAGGAAGGTGACGCCACGATCACAGAATCGCAACCTGCTATCGGCTTTCCGATTAATGACGGATCCGGCGCCATAGCAATACGAATGGCTAAATCGAATCTTTCTGCAATCAAATCTGTTACCTGATCGCGGACATCTATTTCAACAGAAACCTCAGGGTTGAGCGCTAAAAATGGCTGTATTGCCTTAGCAAGCTGCGCATGAGCGAAAGACATACTGGTCGTCAATCTGACATGACCGGTGAGCCGGTCTGCAGGCTGCAATATCACCGCAATATGCTCGGCCTGCTCAACCCAAAGCTTGATTTCTTTCAGGCACTGCTGGCCTGCAGTTGTTAATGCCACTTTGCGGGTTGTGCGCTGTAACAGCCGGGCTTTCATCCACTCTTCCATGGTGGCGATATAGCGGGTCACCATAGAGCGGGACATCTCCAGCCGATCTGCTGTCGTGGTGAAACTTTCGGTCGTTGCGACATCAATAAACACTTTTGCTGCCGTGAGTCTGTCCATCTATTTGTCCGATTTAAGAAACAATGTTGTTGATAATTGATTCTATATCCAATCAAATGAAATCACTATGATGCATGCCATTCCCAATGACATTCGCTGGAGCGAACACATGAAAAAGACATTCTTAATGGCAGCCTCCCTTGTAGCACTTTCTACCGCCACTCTGGCCGAAGCGGCGCCGCTTTCAACTCAGGTGTATAACGCCGATGGCAACAGCTTCCATGTTAATGCCACCCTGGTCTATGGCGAGCATGACGCCATGCTGGTCGATACCGGTTTTACCCGTGCCGATGCCATGCGTATCGCCGCTATGGTGCTGGACAGTGGCAAAACACTGAAAACCATTTTCATCAGCCAGGCCGATCCGGATTACTACTTTGGCGCACAAGTGCTGAAAGAACAGTTTCCTGAAGCACGCCTGATCACCACGCCTGCAGTCCGTGCGGTGATTAAAGAGAAAATGGCGGGCAAACTGGCATTCTGGACACCCAAAATGGGTGACAACGCACCAGTGAAAACTTTGCTTCCTGACGCGTATGCACAGACCACTTTAACAGTTGACGGTGAGACGATTGAAATCCGTGACACCAGTGGCGAGCTGGCGCACCGCCCTTACCTGTGGATCCCGTCCAGTAAAACCGTGCTTGGCAATGTTGCCGTATACGGTAATGTTCACCTGTGGATGGCCGACGCACAGACATCTGCTGAACAAAGCGCCTGGGCACAGCAGTTGGAAGCCATGCAGGCACTGAAGCCGCAAACTGTCATTCCGGGCCACATGAAAGCGGGCACGCCAATGACGGCTGAAAACATCACGTTTGCCCTGAACTACCTGAAGGCATTTCAGCAAACCGTGAAATCCAGTGACAACAGCCAGCAAGTCATCGACACCATGGAGACACGCTACCCGGATGCTGGCCTGCCGATGGCGCTGAGCATAGGTGCAAAAGTCCACATGGGAGAGATGAAATGGTAAATACTGGCGTGACGGTCCATTACTTTTACGACCCACTTTGCGGCTGGTGCTTCGGCGCCGGCCCGCTGATTGAACACCTGGCTGAGCGCGATGATATTGAGCTTAAACTGCATCCCGGAGGCTTGTTTGACAGCAGAGCACTCGACAAAGTGAGCCGCCAGCACTTTCTCGACAGTGATCAGCGTATCCACGCCCTGAGTGGCGTCATCTTTGGCGATGCCTATCAGACAAAGATGCGACATGCAGACACTGTGGTTCTTGATTCCATCGTGCCGGTACGTGCCATTCTGGCAGCCGGGCAATGCGGGAAATCGGCGTTAGCGATGCTCAAACGGATCCAGCTTGCCCATTATCAGCAAGGCAAGACGGTGCATGATGAAAAAGTATTAACCGGGCTGGCAGCCGAGATGGGCATTCCGGCTGAGATCTGGCGTCAAGCGCTCATCACGGCGGATGAGGGTGCCGTTATTGCCCGCACAGCCAACCTGATGAGGCAACATCAGCTGAGCGGCTATCCGTCAATGACGGTTGAGCAGGACGGGCAATTGAAACATATCCCGCTACAGGCCTATTTCGGCAAGCCAGCAGAATGGGCGGCCTACTGGGCTTCGCTGTCCGGCTAACAAGATGACGACTTTTCGAAGGTACAAAAAAGCCAGCTGAAATGCTGGCTTTTGTCTGTTTTGCACAACCAGGCTGAATAGTTCAGCGTGGTGAAATATGGAGGCGCGTCCCGGAGTCGAACCGAGGTCCACGGATTTGCAATCCGCTGCATAGCCACTCTGCCAACGCGCCATTTTGTGATACCGCTTCATTGACTGCGGTGCGGGTGCTAATTTACTGATTTTAAAATTTGAGTCAAACACTAATTGATATTTTGGGTTTAATTGTTCAAATTTTCTCTCAAGCAGTTAAAAACTGCACCAAAGTGTTGATGGCGCCGATAAAACAAAGGCCGGTCAGTAACCGGCCTTCTATTTTTCGTTTGGGCAGAATCTTAATTAACCGGCCACTGCGACAACGAGCGTTTGAAGTCTTCATAGCCGAATTCATTCAGCTTTTGTACTTCGCCATTCGCACGCTGGCAGTAAATCGACGGCATTTTCAGGCCGTTGAACCAGTTCAGTTTCACCATGGTGTAACCGGCACTGTCCAGGATGTGCAGACGCTGACCAATTTTCAGCGGCTGATCAAACTGAGTGACACAGAACTGATCGCCGGCCAGACATGAGCAACTGCCAATCACGTAACGGTGATCACCACTCTCACTTGCGCCGCGGATCGAAGCAGGTTCGTTATAGATTAAGGTATCCAGACGGTGCGCTTCTGTCGCGCTGTCGACGATGGCTGTTTTGAGCTCATTTTCTACAATATCAACAACAGTCACTACCAAGTCTGTGGTTTGAGTAATGATGGCTTCGCCCGGCTCCAGATACAGCTGAACACCGTGTTTTTCAGAAAACGCTTTCAGCGCTGCTGCCAGTTTCTCGACATCGTAGCCCGGCCAGGTGAAGAAGACGCCGCCACCCAGACTCACCCATTTCAACTGATCCAGATACGCGCCGAACTGCTCAGAAATATCATCCAGCAAACGAATAAAGGCATCCACATCTTTGTTTTCACAATTCATGTGGAACATCACACCATCGATACTGCTAAATACTTCCGGGTTGATGTGATTAACCTGTACGCCCAGACGAGAAAACTGACGTGCCGGGTCGGCCAGATCCTGACCTGCATAGCTGACACCAGGGTTCAGGCGCAGGCCCAGTTCAGCCTTACCTTCCACCAGATGACGGTGCGCTGCCAGCTGATTTTGCGAGTTAAAAATCATTTTATCGCAGATATCCGCGACCTCTTTGACGTCATCTTCGCTGTAACCCACGCTGTAGGCATGCGTTTCACCACCGAAGGTGTCATAACCCAGCTTCACTTCAAACGGTCCACTGCTGGTGGTGCCGTCCAGGTACGGTTTGATGATGTCAAACACACCCCAGGTAGAGAAACACTTCAGGGCCAGAACCAGTTTAACGCCGGACAGTTCTTTCAGTTTCTTGGCAATTTCAAGATTGCGGATCAGTTTGCTCTCATCAATCATGAAATACGGGGTTTTTAATTCAGGATGCTGCATATTCTAAGCTTCTATCTAAAGAAGCCGGTGTCGTTTCCAACGCCGGCTTGAATATGGTTAACTCAACAGTCGGTGACTTACTTGAGAATATTAATCAGTGGCTGGCGAGGTTCCAGCTCCTGAACATGCCAGTCCAGGCCAATTTTCGGCATAGTTGCCAGGAATGGGTCCGGATCCAGCTGCTCCATATTGAACACACCGGCATCTGCCCATTTCCCGCCAAAGTACTGCAATGCTGCAGTAATCGCAGGTACACCTGTGGTGTAGGCAATCGCCTGATGCTCAACATCTTTGTAAGCCACTTCATGATCAGCGTTGTTGTAGATGAACACGCTGCGAGGCTCGCCACCTTTGGTGCCCTGCACCCAGGTACCGATACAGGTTTTACCTGTGTAACCCGGTGCCAGCGTGGTTGGATCCGGCAGCAAAGCTTTCAGCACTTTCAGCGGCTCAACAACCGTACCGTCACCCAGTGTGACAGGTTCAGGACTCAACAAACCGATATCGCGCATGCAGTTGAAATAGTTCAGGTAACTGTCACCGAAGCCCATCCAGAATTCGATACGTTTCGCCGGGATGAATTCTTTCATTGAACGCACTTCGTCGTGCGCCATGGAATACACTTTTTGCGAGCCGACCAGAGGGAAATCGAATTCCATCATGCGGGTGTGACAGCCAACCTGCTTCCACTCGCCGTCTTCCCAGTAGAAAGAGTCGCCCTGAATTTCCAGCATATTGGTTTCAGGATCGAAGTTGGTCGCAAATTTCTTACCGTGATCGCCAGCATTGACGTCCATCACGTCGATAGAATCAATCTCATCGAACAGATGCTTCACTGCATAGGCAGCAAAAACGCTGACTACGCCCGGATCGAATCCGGCACCCAAAATACCTGTGATACCCGCTTCTGCAAATTTGTCACGGAAAGCCCACTGAGGGTCATAGGCTTCTGGCACTTGCTGGCCTTCGCTACAAAGGTCAACCGCCACTGATGTATCCAGATAGGACACTTTCGCCTGATAACAGGCTTCCATGATTGCAACGTTAACCCAAGGAGGACCAGCGTTAATAACAAGATCTGGCTGAACCTCTTTGATCAGTGCCACCAGGGCATCGACATCGTCAGCATCCACGGCACGAGCCTCAAGCTTCTTGCCTGGATCTTTCATATTGTTGCGACCCTTGATGGATTCAATGATCTGTTCGCACTTGTTCACAGTACGCGAAGCGATAGTAATATCACCTAACACATCATTGTTTTGAGCAGCTTTATGGGCAATAACCCAGCCAACACCCCCAGCACCGATTTGTAAAATTGCCATTTAATTCATTCCGTCTTCTTCAGATAAAACATTGGCTTGCTCCAGCCCCACTGGAGCAAGCCACGTCATTCAGTCAACCAGTGAACAAGCAAGCTGGTTAACTTCATTTAGCAGGTTCTCAAAATCTGCCATGGTCAGACATGGGTTGAGAATCGTAAGCTTGAGGGCAATTTTGCCATCAACTACGGTTTCACCCAATACTGCAACACCTTTCACCAGGGCCTCAAAACGCAATTTTTTGTTCAATTGGTCAAGATCAGCCTCTGTATTGCCAACATAGCGGAACAGTACTGTCGACAGTGCAGGATCAGCCAGTAGTTCAAACTCTTCTGACTGGTTGATCATGTCTGCAACCTGTTGTGTCTGACCCAGCAGGTGATCATACATAGCACCCAGTGAATGTGTGCCAACAGCTTGCATTGTCATCAGTACTTTCAGTGCATCAAAACGCTTAGTTGTCGCGATAGACTTATCAACCAGGTTAGGAACAATATCGTCTTCGCGGTTCAGGTAATCTGCATGGTGCAGCAGATACTTGAAATTACTCTTGTCTTTGATGATCACCGCACCACAGCTGATTGGTTGATAAAACAGCTTGTGGAAGTCCACGCTGATCGAATCCGCACGCTCTATGCCATGCAGACGCGTTTTGTGACGACTGAGGATCAGCGCACCACCGTAAGCACCGTCTACATGCAACCACATCTTGTTCTGAGCGGCGATATCTGCCAGACCATCCAGATCATCAATCGCACCGTGGTCTGTTGTACCCGCTGTACCCACTACCGCAAACGGCAGCAAACCATCACGCTTGAGTTCATCAATACGCGTAACCAGCGATGCCAGTTTGATGGTGCCGTCCGGATGCGTATCCACGGTTTCTACCGCATGCTCACCCAGGCCCATCAGCGAAGCGGACTTCTGTACGGTGAAGTGCGATTTCTTCGAGCACAGAATGCGCATCTTGCCAGCATACTCAGGCAGACCTTGCTTCTGAATGTTATGGCCCGACTGGATATCTGCAAACCGGTCACGTGCCAGCAACAGACCCATCAGGTTGCTCTGTGTACCACCACTGGTGAATACACCATCAGCTTGCTTGTCGTAACCATAGACACCGCACAGCCAGTCGACCACTTTCTGCTCAACAAAGGTGGCAGCCGTTGACTGATCCCATGAATCCATAGACTGATTCAGAGCCGCAATGAATGCTTCAGCCGCTACAGCCGGTACCAGTGGTGGCGTGTGCAGGTGCGCAATGCAGTTAGGATGCTGAACAATGATTGAGTTTTTGGCAATCAACTCGCCAGCCTGATCAATCACAGCATCCAACGGCAGTTGCTGATCATTCAATTCAATATTGTTGATCAGGTTTTTCAGCACCTGTGGCTCCATACCTGAGTACGGCGCAGTGGTACTTTCAAATACTTGTTTCAGTACTTTGGTTGTCTGGTTCAGCGCAGCTTCGAACTGATCAGCACCACCTTCACCGGTTTGGATGAAGAATGAGCGCCATTTGTCGGCATCGCTGGCCGCTGACTTTTCAACCACTTTCGCTGGACCGGCAGTAGCGATAATCGCTTTGCTCAGTGCATCCAGCGCAAAATCAATTTGCTCCAGGCTGATGATCAAAGGTGGCAGGAAGCGCAGTACAGAGCCCTGACGACCGCCTTTTTCGATGATCAAACCGCGCTCCAGCGCAGCACGCTGAATTTGCATTGTCAGTTGAGGATCCGCTTCCGGCTCGCCGAATTTGTTTTTCTTGCCGCCTTTGACGATCTCAACACCCAGCATCAGGCCTTTGCCACGCACTTCGCCGATGCAGTCAACGTAAGTAGCAATGCGCTCCAGACCTTCGCGCAGGTACTGACCCGCCACGCGGGCATGCTCAACCAGGTTGTCACGACGGATAATTTCCAGTGCTTTCGCACCAGTTGCCATCGCCAGCTGATTGCCGCGGAAAGTGCCTGTGTGTTCACCCGGACGCCAGGTGTCAACCGACTTGTCGAAAATCAGCACAGACATAGGCAAACCGCCACCCACAGCTTTAGACAAGCACAGGATGTCTGGGGTAATGCCAGATTCTTCGAACGCGAAATTGAAACCGGTTTTACCGATACCACACTGAATTTCATCAAAAATCAGCAGGATGCCGTGTTCTTTGGTAATACGGCGCAGTTCACGCAGCCAGAATGCCGGAGCAGGAATCACACCGCCCTCACCCTGTACGGGTTCAACAATGATCGCAGCCGGCTTTTGTACGCCACTCTCATCATCGTTCAGCATACGCTCGAGATAACGCAGCGTTTGTTTCGCCCCTTCATCACCGCCGATGCCAAACGGGCAGCGCAGGCTGTACGGGAACGGCATGAAGTGGACGTCAGCCATCAGACCCTGGCGGCGTGCCTTGGTGTTCAGGTTGCCCATCATGGCCATAGTACCGTTGGTCATACCGTGGTACGCGCCATGGAAGGCCATCATCACGTTACGGCCAGTGGTTTGCTTGGCCAGCTTGATAGCCGCTTCTACAGCGTCTGCTCCAGACGGACCGCAGAATTGAATGCGAGCATTGGCAGCAAACTCATCCGGCAGGAAGTTCATCACTTCACGGATAAATTTATCTTTTACTGGTGTCGTCATGTCCAGCGTCTGATACGGGATACCCGCATTCAGCTGGTCAATGATTGCTTGGTTAATCTCAGGATGGTTGTAACCCAGGGCCAGAGTACCTGCGCCTGCCAGGCAGTCCAGAAAGACCTGGCCACGACTGTCTTCAACCAATACACCTGTCGCTTTCATAATCGCCAGCGGCAAACGACGCGGATAAGAGCGAACTTCGGACTCATAATGCTCCTGACTGAGCAGCAACTCATCTGGGGTCAGGTCATACAGGTCATGAACTACAGGAACATTGGACGCATGCTTGACATCGTCAAAATCAAACACATTACTCATTGGTTTTTAATCCAAAATAGTGAAGCCCACCAAAGGTGGTACTTTTGAGTATAAAAGACATTGATAAGTCAGTAACTTATCGGTAAAGCGCACTCAGCACACAACTAACAACCCCAGCGATAAACATCACTGTAGTTTGATAGATAGTCAGCTGAAGACATGGTGATCGGACGATCAAGGCTCAGTAATAATACTGCAATTGGGTAAGACAAAGCTGATTTGGGTTAGAGACGTTAAAGTATTCACAGTTGGGTTCCCTCAATGATGCCCTTGCTTCATTACGCAAGATTGCACTATTAATGCCCTTCTACTGACAGCGCCATCGCTAGCAGTACCTACGGATCGTCAACATGCAATCAGCCTGAGTTCATGATGACGGATGTGTCTCAGATATGTTGCCCCCTGAGATTGCGCGAAAAATAACATATTGCGCTTTTCATTGCCAAGCAGAATTTGCGATTGAATAAAAAAATTCATCTACTTTGTTTCAACACACTGGTTACAAGCGAAAAAGAAAAGCGGCCAAGGCCGCTTTCTATCAATAGGTAGGTGATTGTTCTGTCACATATTGTCGGGATGGAGTAAATCACCCTTTGCAGCTTTCAGATACAGGTACATTGACCAGTAAGTCAAAATTGTTGCAATGTAGAGGGCAACAAAACCCACTGTCTCCAACAGCTCGTTGGGATGCCACATCAGCATCACCAGAGCAAACATCTGCGCGGCCGTTTTCACCTTGCCCACCCAGGAAACAGAAATACTGGAACGCTTGCCCAGTTCAGCCATCCACTCGCGCAATGCTGAAATAATGATCTCTCTGCCTATCATGGTAATCGCCGGTATGGTTACCCAGACCGAATGATAGTGTTCTGTCACCAGCACCAGCGCCGTTGCTACCATGACTTTATCGGCAACCGGGTCAATAAAAGCACCGAATCTTGACGTCTGGTTCAGTTTACGGGCCAGGTAACCGTCAAACCAATCTGTGATACCTGCTATGGTGAAGATAAGAGCGGTGGCAAACGGTGACCATTCGTAAGGTAGGTAGAAGGTAATCACGAAGAATGGAATGAGCACCAGCCTGATGAAACTCAGGATATTTGGAATTGTTAAGCGCATATTGTTCGTTCTTATGTTTAACGTATTGTGCCTGCCAACGAAAGCCTTTCCGCTGTAAACAGACCTTAAGGGTGCCGCAAAGCTAGCCGTGTTGCAATGCGTCGTATATTTTTTCGGCCAGAGATCGGCTTATGCCCGGCACTTTTTCGATTTCTTCCCTGCTTGCGCGTTTCAGTTCCTGTAATCCCCCCATGTACTTCAACAATGCCTGTCGGCGTTTCGGCCCGATACCTTCAACATCTTCCAGTGTACTTCGTTTACGGGCTTTTCCACGCTGCGCCCTGTGACCACTGATAGCATGATCATGGCTTTCATCACGAATGTGCTGAATTAAGTGCAGCGCCGGTGAATCGCCAGGCAATGAAAATTCTTCTCCGGTGACCAGCAACAAAGTTTCCAGGCCGGGTTTTCGGGTTGTGCCCTTCGCCACCCCCACCAGCAGCGGCCTTTTTGGCCAGTCACTACACAACGGACTCACAACCTCATGGGCGCGGGAGAGTTGCCCTTTGCCCCCGTCGATAAAAATAATATCGGGGATCTTATCAGGATCAATCTGTTTACTATACCTGCGATTCAACACTTGTCCCATCGCAGCATAATCATCGCCGCCCGTGATACCGGTAATGTTAAACCGTCGATACTCAGCCTTGACCGGCCCTTCCTGATTGAAGACAACACAAGACGCTACCGTTTTCTCGCCCATCGTATGGCTGATGTCAAAGCATTCCATACGGGAAAGTGAGTCTAGTCCCAGCAATTCACGCAGTTCCGTCACACGCTGATGAACCGTCATTTTATGGTTGAGTTTGCTGGTTAATGCTGTCAGGGCATTGGTTTGCGCCAGTTTCAGGTAGCGGGCGCGATAGCCCCGGGCCTGTGAACGCAGTTCGACTTTACGACCTGCAACTTCAGTCAGCGCAGCAGACAGGGCCGCCTGTTCATCACCCAAGGATTCACTGACAAGAATAACGGAAGGAATGGTCCGCCCTTCCGCCTGATTGAAATAGAACTGACTGATGAAGCTGGTGATCACCTCATTCATATCCGTATCGGCTGGCATACGCGGAAAATAACTGCGGCTGCCCAGCACCTTGCCCTGACGGATGAAGAGGGCATGAATACACGCCATGCCTTTGTCGTGAGCGATACCTATAACATCCAGATCATCGTCGCTGTCCTGGCTGACAAATTGCTGCTCCTGAATTCGGCGCAACGCCTGAATCTGATCCCGGTAACGTGCCGCCTTCTCAAACGCGAGCTGCTGACTGGCCACTTCCATTTTGTCCACCAGCGAAGTGATCACCTGGCGGTCTTTGCCCTGCAAGAAAAGACGAACAAAATTGACCTGCTCAGCATACTCTTCATCGCTGACGAGCCCCTTGACACAAGGGCCAAGGCAGCGACCAATCTGATACATCAGGCAGGGACGGCTGCGATTAGCATATACCGAGTCTTCACATTGCCGGATAGGAAAGATTTTCTGGAGAAGGTGCAGACTTTGGCGAACAGCGCCTGAATCCGGATACGGGCCGAAATATTCACCTTTGCGTTTCTTCGCCCCCCGGTGAACCGCCAGTTTTGGATGATGCTGGCCGCTCAGAAAAATATAGGGGTAAGACTTATCATCGCGCAGCAGTACATTATATTTGGGGAGGTACTGCTTGATGTAGTTATGCTCGAGGATCAGGGCTTCCGTTTCGGTGTGCGTAACAGTGACATCGATTTTACAGATGTTGCGTACCAGCGCCCGGGTCTTCTCACTCGACACCTGAACACGGAAGTAACTCGCCAGCCGTTTTTTCAGATCTTTGGCTTTACCGACATAAATAACGTCACCAGCCTGGTCATACATCCGGTATACACCAGGCTGGTTTGTGACTGATTTCAGGAAACTTTTTGCATCGAAGGTTTCTGACACTACAAGGTCTCTGTGTCTAACATGCCATGACGAATTGCGAGGTGGGTCAGTTCGACATCACCATTGATATCCAGCTTATTGAACAAGCGATAACGGTAGCTGTTCACCGTTTTAGGGCTTAAGTTCAGCTGCTCAGAAATCTCGGTCACTTTCTGGCCTTTGGTAATCATCATCATGATTTGTAATTCACGCTCAGACAAATCCTTAAACGGGTTCTCTGAGTTGGATGCAAACTGGCTCAGCGCCATTTGTTGTGCAATTTCCGGTGAAATATAACGCTGACCACTATTGACTGTGCGAATAGCGTTGACCATTTCATCGGCACCGGCACCTTTAGTCAGGTAGCCACAAGCGCCGGCTTGCATCACTTTAGTCGGGAATGGGTTTTCCGTATGGACAGTCAGCACGATAATCTTCACATCCGGATTGAAGCGAAGGATCTTTCGTGTCGCTTCCAGCCCACCAATGCCAGGCATATTCATATCCATCAGGATTATGTCGGCATGCTCGTTTCGACACCACTTTACGGCGTCCTCACCACTGATGGCTTCCCCTACCACTTTAATACCACGGACATCTTCCAGAAGACGTCGGATCCCTGTGCGAACCAGTTCGTGATCATCTACAAGGAATACATTGATCAAGCTGTATCTCCAATATGATTTGGCTCTGCACCCTGCCGGAATTGGCGGGATAACTTTTGCTGATAGTACCCAATTTTGCCTGAACTTGGAATGTTCTCACAGACTGTTTATGTGTAAAAGCACACGAATTACTCATCGTATTAAGCCACATAAACGGATGAAAACATCCTGTTTCAGCCTGTTAAGTCAAAAATATACAGGGACAGTAACCTATGAAGCAGTGCAGAATAATATTCAGTATTACCGGGCTGTTATAATCCACAAAATAAAAAAATGCTACTCCCATATTCATTCATCATATTTATACTCATGCTCTGATTTATCTATTTCAGCCTGTTTGATGACGAAGGCTTTCTTTTCACAGGCGATTAACATCCGTACCACTGCAACTGTTAAAAAACACACCGCCCGGCAAAGCCGGTACTCTGCACAGTCTAGTCCCTCATTACAGCTCTGCCTTCACTTCAGTTTAGTTCAGCCCGGTGGTTGGATACGGCTTGCTACCGTAAAAAAGCTTGTCAGATCACAGAGTCTCTACATTAAATCCCAATTGGCAGAAAATCATTCTATTTTCATATATATCAATAAGTTAATATCACCACCCACAAACAATCTCACACCTATCACTCAGCACATTCCACCAATAAATACTAAAATTTACAGATGAAGATTCCGTTTAATTGGTGACAGTGATATCAAAACTATGACTTGTTACCTATATCACAACATTTAGAAACAAATTTGACACAGAAGGTATGCCGCAACAGCACAAAAATGAAGCAACATATTGATTAAAAAGAATTAACTGTATTTTTTCACTCAAGCTGGTCTGTCACACAGCGTTAACACAAAAGTTGACTACTGGGTCAAGTATATCCAGAATTGACTTATAGGTCAGATCATGAGCCTGTGAGGAGGTCACTTGATTACTTTTTTGTTAAACCAGGACATTCGGGAAGAAGAGCATGTTTCCCCGAATATGACGGTACTGAACTACCTGCGTACCCATGTAAAGAAAACAGGCACCAAGGAAGGTTGTGGCTCTGGTGACTGCGGTGCCTGCACCGTAGTGCTGGGTGAACTTGTCGACGGAAAACTGCAATACCGCTCAGTCAACTCTTGCCTGACGTTTGTATCTTCTCTGCATGGCAAGCAGCTGATTACGGTTGAAGATCTGCAGAATGCCAACAAGCAGCTCCACCCTGTTCAGCAAGCCATGGTCGAATACCACGGTTCACAATGTGGCTACTGTACACCAGGCTTTATTATGTCGATGTTTGCGCTGAGCAAAAACAAGCCGGCTGCAGATAAAGAAGATGTCATGGAAGCGTTAGCGGGCAACTTATGCCGTTGTACCGGTTATCGCCCTATCGTTGATGCTGCCCTGTCGCTAAGCCAGGAAGAGCAGCTGATGGACCAGTTCGCAGAGCTGGAGCGCCAGACGGTTGCCAAGCTGTCGAAAATCAATCTGTCCAATGCAACACTGAAGTTTGAAGGCCAGTATGGCTTCTCACCAACCTCTGGCGATGAACTGGCCAACCTGCTGCTGACGCACCCGGATGCCCGTATGGTTGCTGGTGGTACAGATCTGGCTTTGGAAGTCACTCAATTCCACCGTCCGATCGATAAACTGATCAACGTGGGTCTGGTCAGCGATATGAAGATCCTGACCGAGACTGAAAGCAGCATTGAAATTGGTGCAAACCTGCCGATTTCCGACTGTTATGCCACACTGAAAAAGTACTATCCGGATTTCGGAGAACTGCTGCACCGCTTTGCTTCTCTGCAAGTACGCAACCAGGGCACAATCGGCGGTAACGTGGCGAATGCGTCGCCAATCGGAGACAGTCCGCCACTGCTGATTGCCTTGAATGCGCAGATCGTGCTGCGTCGTGGTAACGACCGCCGCACCATGCCGCTGGAAGACTACTTCATCAGTTATAAAGTCACAGCGCAGCAGCCTTCCGAGTTCATCGAGAAAATCATTGTGCCTAAGCCTGTGATTGGCAGCCAGTTCCGGGCTTACAAACTGTCGAAGCGTCTGGACGATGATATTTCCGCCGTCTGTGGTGCGTTCACTATTGCGTTGAGCGATGACGGAAAAGTGGCTGATGCCCGTATTGCCTTCGGTGGTATGGCGGCAGTGCCAAAACGAGCCGCCAACTGCGAAGCCGCACTGGTTGGTCAGAAGTGGAATCTGGAGACGGTCAAGACCGCGATGGCTGCGCTGTCTGACGATTTCGAGCCGCTGTCTGATTTCCGGGCCAGCAAGGAATATCGTGCATTAACGGCCGCGAACATGCTGCACCGTTTCTATCTCGAACAACAGTCCAACGGCCAAATTGAAACAAGGGTAACTGCTTATGTCTAATCATCACCATAACACATTGAGTCACGATGAAATGGTGGCGAAATTCGCGCAGAATCTGACTTCCGGCGTGGGTAAAAGCGTAAAGCATGACAGCGCTGCCAAACAGGTGACTGGCGAAGCCGTTTACATTGATGACCGGCTGGAATTTCCCAACCAATTACACGTGTATGCTCGTACCAGTACCTACGCGCACGCCAAAATTACCAAACTGGATGTCAGCCCGTGTTACGCCTTTGAAGGCGTCGCCATTGCCATCACCAGCAAAGATGTACCGGGACAACTGGACATAGGTGCAGTATTGCCGGGTGATCCATTGCTGGCAGACGGCATTGTTGAATTCTATGGCCAGCCAGTCATTGCAGTAGCCGCCAATGATATGGAAACTGCCCGCAAAGCCGCTCAGGCGGCCATCATCGAATACGAACCACTGGAAGCCGTATTGGATGTTGAAGAGGCACTGGCCAAGAAACACTTCGTCTCAGGCAGTCACCAGCACAAGCGCGGTGACTCCGAAGGCGCACTGGCGAGTGCGAAGCACGTGCTGGAAGGCGATCTGCATATCGGCGGTCAGGAACACTTCTATCTGGAAACCCAGGTCAGCTCTGTGATGCCAACCGAAGACGGCGGCATGATAGTGTACACCTCTACCCAGAACCCTACTGAAGTGCAAAAACTGGTCGCTGAAGTGCTGGGCGTCCCTATGCACAAAGTGGTGATCGACATGCGCCGCATGGGTGGCGGTTTCGGTGGTAAAGAAACGCAGGCTGCAAGCCCGGCGTGTCTGGCTGCTGTCATTGCACACCTGACCGGCCGCCCGACCAAAATGCGTCTGCCACGTATGGAAGACATGGTCATGACGGGTAAACGTCACCCGTTCTTCAACCAGTACAAAGTCGGTTTTGATGATGACGGCCGGATCCACGGTATTGATATTACGGTATCTGGTAACTGTGGTTATTCACCGGATCTGTCTAACTCTATCGTGGACCGTGCCATGTTCCACTCTGACAACGCCTACTATTTAGGCGATGCCACAGTGACAGGTCACCGCTGTAAAACCAATACAGCGTCGAATACCGCCTACCGTGGTTTCGGTGGCCCGCAGGGCATGATGACCATAGAACACATCATGGACGAAATTGCCCAGCATCTGGGTAAAGATCCGCTGGATGTGCGCAAGGTGAACTATTACGGCCATGAGGATCGCAATGTCACCCACTACTATCAGAAAGTGGAAGACAACTTCATTCATGACATTACCGAGCAGCTGGAAGCCAGCAGTGAGTATAAAGCGCGCCGTAAAGCCATTGCCGAGTTCAACAAAACCAGCCCGATACTGAAAAAAGGCCTGGCACTGACACCGGTTAAATTCGGTATCTCCTTCACAGCCACCTTCCTGAACCAGGCAGGTGCACTGATCCACATCTACACCGATGGCAGTATTCACCTCAACCACGGTGGTACTGAAATGGGTCAGGGCCTGAATATCAAAGTGGCTCAGGTAGTGGCTGAAGTGTTCCAGGTGGATATCGACCGGATTCAGATCACGGCGACCAACACCGACAAAGTACCGAACACCTCGCCAACGGCAGCCTCCTCAGGTGCCGACTTGAACGGTAAAGCGGCGCAGAACGCAGCGTTGACCATCAAACAGCGGCTGATCGACTTTGCCTGCAGCCACTTTAAAGTCACCCCGGAAGAAGTGATCTTTAAAAACGGCCTGGTGCAAATCCGTGAGGAGCTGAAAACCTTTGAAGAAATCATTCAGATGGCTTACTTCAATCAGGTTTCGCTGTCGAGCACAGGGTTCTACCGCACACCTAAGATTTACTACGATCATGAGAAAGCCCGCGGTCGCCCATTCTACTACTACGCCTACGGTGCAGCCTGTGCCGAAGTGGTACTGGATACCCTGACCGGTGAATACAAGATCCTGCGTGCTGACATACTGCATGATGTAGGGGCATCTCTGAACCCGGCCATTGATATCGGCCAGGTTGAAGGTGGCTTTATTCAGGGTGTGGGCTGGCTGACCACAGAAGAGCTGGTGTGGAACGATCAGGGCCGTCTGATGACCAGCGGCCCGGCGAGCTACAAGATCCCGGCCATTGCCGATATGCCGATTGATTTCCGCACGCATCTGCTGGAAAACCGCAGTAACCCTGAAGACACAGTCTTCAACTCAAAAGCCGTGGGTGAACCGCCATTCATGCTGGGTATGTCGGTCTGGAGTGCCATTAAAGACGCCATCCGTTCGGTTGCCGAGCCGGGTGCGCTGGTCAAACTGGACACCCCTGCAACACCAGAACGCGTACTCTGGGCGATCAACGAAGTGCAACCGTCTTCGTCTCAACCTTTCCTGAGTCGCAGGAAGAAAGAAGAGGCCGAGACAGCAACCAGTGAACAAGCCCAGTAAAACAGCCAAAAGTAGTATATGGCGGGCCTTCGGGCTCGCCTGATGAGGAAAGCGCGATGTTTAAAGACAACTGGATTCATGCCCTGGCTGAACTGGATCAACGTGGTGAACCTTGTGTCATGGTCACTGTGCTGGCTGATCGGGGCTCAGTACCCCGCGATGCCGGTACCAAAATGCTGGTGACACGTAACGAGATCATCGCCACGATTGGCGGCGGCCATCTTGAGCACAAAGCGATCAAACTGGCACGGGAAATGCTGCTGACCGGAGACAGACACCCGCGAGTCGAGCACTTCAATTTAGGTGCCAGACTCGGTCAGTGCTGCGGTGGCATGGCCACCCTTAGCCTGGAGCCGATTGGTCAGCAACAACACCATCTGGTGCTTTTTGGTGCAGGTCATGTTGCGAAAGCATTAATCCATATTGTCAGTACATTGCCGTTTCGCGTTACCTGGATCGATCAACGGGAAAGTGAATTCCCGGCCGAGCTGCCACTCGGTGTGACCAAGCTGGTGTCTGATGATCCGGTGGGTGATATCCGCGATATGCCCGCCAACAGTTACTATCTGGTGATGACGCACAATCATCAGCTGGATTTTGAGCTGGCAAGGGAAATCCTCAACAGAAATGATACTGCCTATTTTGGCATGATAGGGTCGCTGACCAAGAGGAAGAAGTTTGATTATCGACTGTCACAACGCGGCTACGATGATGAAACCATACGGCGTATGGTCTGCCCGATTGGGATTGATGCCGTCAAGGGTAAGCATCCGGCAGAAATTGCGGTTTCTGTCGCGGGCGAGCTGATCGCCCACTATCAGGGCGAAACCCTGGCCGATAAACGCGAGGACTCTGCTGCCACAGAGCCCGATGACAGCCCCGACAATCAAGTCGCCTGACAGCGATTAACGAAGGATAAATACATGACATTACAACGCACGGCTTATCGCTCAGCGATTTTACACAGCATTGCCGATCCCCAGGAAGTCGGCCTTGATAACAGCTTTGAATTTTTTGAAGACGGTGTTCTGGTGGTTGAGAACGGCCACATTCTGGACTTGGGTCCGGCTGACGAGGTACTGGCTCGCCACCCGTCCGGAATGTCCGTCACGCAATATGAGCACAAGCTGATCACTGCCGGTTTTATTGATACCCATATTCACTATCCGCAAACCGGCATGATCGCCTCTTACGGCGAGCAGTTGCTAGACTGGCTGGAAAACTACACTTTCCCGGAAGAACTGAAGTTCAAAAACCCGGTGTATGCACGCCAGGTCGCCAACATTTTCTTTGATGAGCTGGCCAGCAACGGGACAACCACCGCCCTGGTTTTCGGTACAGTGCATAAAGAATCTGTTGATGTGTTTTTCGAAGAAGCTGAAAAACGCAAACTGCGCATGATAGCCGGTAAAGTTCTGATGGATCGCAATGCGCCGGATTACCTGACAGACACCCCGGAATCCGGTTATCAGGACTCAAAAGCGCTGATCGAAAAATGGCACAACAAAGACCGTTTGCTGTATGCCGTGACACCGCGTTTCGCGCCAACCAGCACACCCGAGCAACTGGCGACTGTCGGCAAACTGCTGGAAGAGTATCCGGATGTGTATATGCACACTCATCTTTCTGAAAACAAGAAAGAAATTGAGTGGGTGCTGGAACTCTTCCCTGAGCGCGACAGTTACTTAGATGTGTACGACCATTACAAACTGCTGAAAAACCGGGCCGTTTTTGCCCACGGTGTGCACCTGACCGACTGTGAGTGCAAACGTCTGTCTGAAACCGGCTCAGCGATTGCTTTCTGTCCGACCTCTAACCTGTTCCTTGGCTCCGGCTTGTTCAACCTGCCGAAAATGGAGCAGCACGGTATTCGTGTTGGTATGGGAACCGATGTTGGTGCCGGCACCAGTTTCTCAATGCTTCAGACCATGAGCGAAGCCTATAAGATTCTGCAGTTACAGCAGCAGAAACTGCATCCGCTGAAATCCCTGTATCTGTCGACCCTGGGCGGCGCCAAAGCGCTGTATCTGGACGACAAGATCGGCAACCTGAAACCGGGTAAAGAAGCGGATTTCGTGGTACTGGATCTGCACGCAACACCGTTAATGTCTTTCCGCATGCAGCAAGCAAAAACGCTGGAAGAGCAACTTTTTGTGCTGATGAGTCTGGGCGATGACCGCACCGTCAGCAAAACCTTCGTCTATGGCGAAAAAGCCTACGATGCCGAAGGCACAACCGAACCAGAAATGGTAACTAAGAAAAAAGCGAGCTAAAAACTCGCGTCTCCACAATGCGTCTATCCTTGCCCGTCCCGGTATTCACGTCTCTAACACCGCCGCGGACGGGCGTTTTTTATCTGCGAAAACACAATTTTAGATCTCGCCCCCATTTTTCTTTTTTACGGTCGCAACCGTCAATTCGACTGCCAACACAGTCATTTTAACAGCTATCTGTCAATATATATGATTGATAATATGTGATTTTTTACGACAGGTATTATCATGGCAACTATCGCATATTTATCAATTGAAGGAACAACTACTGGCTGCTTAACCCAAGGGTGTAACACTCCCCTGTCCATGGGTAATGCTTACCAGTTAGGGCATGAGGACGAAATTACCGTGCTTTCTTACTCACACGCCATTGCCTTTGATAACCGTTCAACTCACCATCCGATTCAAATCGTGAAAAGAGTCGATAAAAGCTCCCCCATTCTGGCACAGGCCTGCTCAGATGGTGAGGAACTGAAATGCAAACTGTCATTTTACCGACCGAACGCCAAGGGTGGTGTTGAGCTTTTTTATGAAATCCAGCTAACCGGCGCACTGATTCGATCGGTATCTATGCATATGCCTCATGTTGTTGACTTTAATGATGACGAGATGCAGGAAACACTCCTGATTGCCTACAAAGACATTCAATGGCGTCATGTTGCTGCCAACACTGGCGCGTATGCAAGCTGGCTGATTGATTCTGTCAAGGAAGCCATGCAATGAGCAACGCATCTCAACAGGAAGCCGATCGCGATGAGGTTAAGCTGGCTGTCAGAGGCCTGCTTCGGCAGGCGAATTCGATCAGCTTAACCCACCTGAATAACCCCATGATCCAACACCAGTTCCGTTCTGAGTATTTATGGCTGGGCAAGTGTTTGGTTGATGACTATGAAAATGGTATTCTCTCCAAAAATCAGGTTGCCCGGTATGTCAGACAAGAAAGGCAGAGTCTGATTGATCAGACAATTGAAATTGGAAAATACGGTATAGGACTAATTGCTGGGATTGGCCAGCTGACTGCAGGTTATGGCCTGTGTATAACCAGCTCAGTATTCTCTTTTACCGGGGCATCATGGTGTTCCAGCGTCGGAGTTCCTATGATGGCTCACGGAGGTAATAACATTTATGAGAACTCGTATAACATTACAGGAAACCTTGATCAGAACTGGAATAACCAATATACCGGAAAATACGGGGACGGCACTGGCTGGTTGAAAACACAATACCAAAAGACAGCAAAACGCATGGGATATTCAGAAGATGAGGGAAACCTGGCCTATGCTGCGGTTGACTTGGCAACCAGTGCTTATGGCTTAAAAAACACAATTAAACCTGCCATTAATTCGAATATCCCAAATACCAAACAATTCAAACTTTTTTATTATACAAAACAAGATTACAGTAAGGGATGGAAAACAATGTCTAGCTCTGCACTAGGATTTGAAATAACAAGCAACACAATCACTGCATCTGACGCAATCCAACCGTATATAAACGAGAATAAATAATGACAATGTTAATTTACTTTTTTATGAGCATTTTGGGAGTATATTTAACACATAAGGCATCATTGTCTTATACAAAAAACAACAAAGCACCTTACTTCATTCTTTGGGCTATTGTTTATGTTTTTTTCAATGCACAACAGTATTCAATATTCTTTGATAACAAAGTGTTGTCTTACTGGTTTTTTTCCTTGTCAGATACATCATTTAAAATTAATGGTTGGATTCAAGCAAGCGCTTTATTTTTTTTAATCATTAACACTGCAACAATACCCCCCTCGAAAGTAGGACGGTGGTTTAGAATTTCAAAGGGTCTTTTGTTTCCTAATCGAAATTAAAATAAAAACTGTTCATACCGCCAATACTCCGAATGCCCGACAACTGATTCTTTTCAGAACTATTGCTCAAGATTTGAAAAAAGTTTAGCGAACAATGGGTATTGGCGCGCTCACTTTTGAAGGTATAGCCAATGGTGTTACGATTACTGACGCAGTTAATCCATATTTAACAAATAAAGCAAAAAAATGAATATCTATTTCATACTCTACATTGTTATAATGTATTACAGGTTTAACTGTAGGGCTTAAATTGATAAAAAACACCATAAATATAAAAAAGTGTGGCTTTACATTTATTTTTATAACGGCACTAATCTTTGGCCTCAGCATTACTCAATATTTTTTGATAGCCATGTGAACGAATATTTATTCTACCCTGACTTTGATTCTACATTCATCGTCACTGGTTGGATTCGAATACTCGCTCTCTTCTTTTTTATTTCTCATGTGATGCTTTTTTATTTTAAAAGACGACCGATATGCAACTTTGATGACAGTAGATAATAAAAATGGCAGGGCTATTCCCTGCCAAATCAGATAAAACTCACAACACCTTATGCGGTCCGAAGCACTCGTAGTGCATCTGCGATTCACTCACGCCTTTTTCTTTAAGCTGCTTGGCCACATGCTGCATGAAACCCACCGGGCCGCAGAAATAGAAAGTGGTGTTTTGCCAGTCAACCACCGTATCCAGTTTGCTCAAATCCAAAAATCCTTCAAAGTCTGCGGTGGCTCCCTGAGGCTCGCGATACCAGACATGGCTGCTAACCCCCTCCGCTGTGTTTGCAATCTCTGCTACATGACTGCCAAACGCATGCTGACGGTGGTTTTCAGCGGCATGCAACCAGTGAACCGGTGCCTGGTGGCTGTCTTTGATGCTTTCCAGCATCGCCAGCATAGGTGTAAGACCAACACCTGCCGAAATCAGAGCGACAGGCTGAGTAACTTCAGAACGGAAGAAAAAGTCACCGGATGGTGCTGCCAACTGAACTTTATCACCCACGTTCAGATGCTGGTGAAGATAAGATGACACAGTACCCAGATCCTCACGTTTGACTGAAATTCTGTAGGTCTCACCATTAGGGGCACCGGAAAGGCTGTACTGGCGTATCTCCTGATTGTCAAAACTATCCGCCTTCAGATAAATGCCAATGTACTGCCCCGGTTGATAAGTCGCGACAGGCTGGTCATCTGTCGGCATAAACACAAAACTGGTTATCACATCGCTTTCTGGTTTTTTTTCCACCAGTTCAAATTCCCGCGTGCCGCGCCAGCCACCGGTTTTTGCCTCATTTTCCTGGTAAATAGCCTCTTCTCGGTCAATAAACACTGTAGACAACAAACCGTATGCTTCAGCCCACGCATCCAGCACCGCCTGGCCCGGTGCGAACAATTCATCAATGGTGCCTAGCAAGTGCTCACCCACAATCGCGTACTGCTCTGCCGTAATGCTGAAGCTGGCATGTTTCTGAGCAATTTTCTCCACCATGGGCAACAGCACTTCAAGATTATCGATATTCGCAGCATAGCCGTACACCGCGTTAAACAAAGCTTCGCGCTGACGGCCGCTGTCCTGGTGCGTCAGATTAAAAATATCTTTCAGTTCAGGGTGATGACTGAACATACGATCATAAAAATGTGCGGTGAGTTTTGGGCCGATTTCGGCTAAAAGCGGTGCTGTGGATTTAACGATATCAATGGTGTTCTGACTCAGCATAGCGGCTTCCTTTAAAGATGTATTTATAATGCATGTTTTAAAGTTGTATCTTAAATATATCTTTCAGTCAATAAAGGAATTACACTTGCCGCTAGTGTTGAAAGAGGAAAAAATGTGCAACTGACCAACTTTACTGACTACGGATTGAGAGCTTTGATCCTGCTGGGTGCCTTGCCAGACGGGGAACTCACCAGTATCAGCCACGTCAGTGACACGTTCGCTGTGTCCAGAAACCATATGGTGAAAATCATCAATAAACTGGGTCAGCTAGGCTATGTGAAAACCGTTCGCGGAAAAAATGGCGGGATATGTCTGGCGATGCCAGCGAGTGACATCATTGTGGGTCAGGTGGTTCGGGATCTGGAACCGCTGCAAGTGGTGAATTGCGCCCCCGAGTTCTGCCATATCACTCCAGCCTGCCGTCTGAAATCCTATCTGGCAAAAGCCAAAGACGCCTTTCTGGCGGAGTTAGACCAGTGCACAATCACCGATCTGCTGGCAAATAACGATGAATTGCTGATTTTGCTGACGAGACCGGCGTAAAGCTCAGACAAAAAAAAGCCCCGATACAACACGTATGAGGCTGGTCACATATTATGGATTGATATGTAAAGGAGATTATCTGCCCTTCTTACCCAGGATTCAGCCTGAGCCACACAACACGCTTACCCCATCAGATTGCCATCTAGTTTATGGACTTCGCGTACTTGTTTCCAAGCTGGAACACCGGATATGTCTGGGCTAACGGACTATAAAGTGGGGGCTTTCGCCCCCGGGGTGATTAAAGATGCGCGCCCTGTTCAACCCAGGTACCGATCAGCTTACGCTCATCATCGGTCATCTGAGTCAGGTTACCCAGCGGCATCACTTTCGTTTGTACCGACTGCGCAACAATGCGGGGGGCATTCACTTTAATTTCTTCCGGTGTATCCAGTATCACACCCGCAGGCGCTGTCGAGAACGCAGCGTGCGTCGGTTGTGCTGAATGACACACTGAACAACGAATCTGAATGACTTCATTCACCTGAGCAAAGCTCACTCCGCTGCTGGCAGGCTGTGCCGAGTCGGTTTCCGCCTGAGCTGTCGCTGACTCTGCTTTTACAGCAGGTGCAGACGCAGCAGGTGCAGAGGTTTCACCCATTTTGCTTGCATAAGGCGAAGTCACAAATGCCAGTGCGATCATACCCAGTGCTGCCACCGGCATTGTCCAGGCAAACTTCTGGCTGCCATGACGGGTGTTGAAGTAGTGGCGTACCAGGATACTGAAGACCGCCAGGCCAGCCAGGATCAACCAGTTATATTCTGAGCCATAGGTGCTCGGGAAATGGTTACTGATCATGATGAACAGCACTGGCAACGTCAGGTAGTTGTTATGACGTGAACGCAGCAGACCTTTTGCCGGCAGTACAGGGTCCGGTTCGCGATTCTCTTCAATGGCTTTTACCAGACCACGCTGAGCCGGCATGATAACGAAGAATACGTTACCAACCATGATAGTACCGATGATCGCACCAACATGGATGTAAGCACCACGCCCGCTGAACACCTGGCTCAGGCCATAGGCTGCAGCCACTAAACCGAAGAACAGGATAATACCCAGCAGCATCGGCTTCTTGCCCAGTGCTGAATCACACAGCAGGCTGTAAATAATCCAGCCAGCTGCCAGAGAGCCCACACCCAGTGCAACTGAAGCCGTGGCACTCAGGCCTGATCCCGGCGCGACCAGATAGATATCCGCATTGAGGTAATACACCACACCCAGCAGCAGAACACCTGTGATCCAAGTGAAATAAGCTTCCCACTTAAACCAGTGCAGGTTTTCAGGCATGCTTGGCGGTGCCAGTTTGTATTTTTCCAGGTGGTAGATACCACCACCGTGAATGGCCCAGAGGTCACCAGACAAGCCAGTTTTCGGATTGACACGGTTCAGGTTGTTTTCCAACCAGACAAAGTAGAATGAGGCACCAATCCAGGCGATACCTACAATCATGTGAACCCAGCGAATTGCCAGATTCAGCCATTCCGTCATATGTGGATCCATAACGAACTCCTGTTATGTTATGCGAACTTTAATTGCCTTGGGCTTATCAAAGTGCGACGGTTAATGCTTCCTGCTCCAAACTGCTCAGTGATAATTCGATACGAACATCGTCAGAAAAGTACACTTCATCGCAGTTGTTGCCAGGCCCGGCACGATCGACAACCAGAAATTGATCGTCCTTGCGCAGAGCCAGAACCGGGTGGTGCCAGACCCCTTTGCCATAATTCACGCCCTGACGTCCGTTACTGTAAAACGCCTTAAGCTGAGCGGGGTCCGGTGTATCCCCTGCCGGGGCCACCAGGATCAGGTACGGATTTCCAAGCAAAGGAATAAAAGCCTGAGATCCCAGAGGATGCCTCTCCATCATGGCTATCTGTAAAGGATAACTCAAAGGCTGGGCTTCAAAGATACTGATGATGGCTGAACCACCCTCTTCCTGCACATCCACATTGGCCATGGCATGGTAACGTCGGGTTGACCCGTTATTGATCATAAAGTAGTCACTTACTTCTTTATCAATAACATCACCAAAAGGGGCAAATGCTTCGCGGGTAAGTGGCTCAATCGTCAGTTGTCTCACTGGTGTGCTCATGGTGACTATTCCTGTCCTGATTACATTGTCTGCAGGCGGAACAAAGCGATCTTATTGATCTCTTCCAACGCCTTATCGAACTCAGCCTCAATTTCATTGCCTAATCGCGCCTCGAACGATTCAAGGATTTGATAACGATTGGCCCCTTTCACCGCCATGATAAAGGGAAACTGAAAACGTGCTTTGTAGCTATCGTTATAACGATTGAACTTCTCGAATTCTTCTGGTGAACACTGGCTAATCCCTGCGCCAGCCTGCTCGGCGGTGGACGCTTCGGTCAGTTCACCGTTCACTGCTGCTTTTCCGGCTAAATCCGGGTGCGCATTAATCAGGGCTAACTGTTCTTCTTTGCTGGCTGACAGCAAAGTATCTGCCATGCGTGCATGCAGGGTGCTGATGTCATCATCAGCATCGCTGAGACCATTGTCGTAAACTTTTTCCGCCACCCAGGGGCTGTGTTCATACACATCTGCAAATTGAGAGACAAACTCTTCCCTGCTCATTTGGCTCGGTTGGCAAGACGTAAAACGTGCCATCATTAATACTCCTTCATACTTGGGTGCGGGTGATGTTCGTGCCAGTGCTTGGCAATATCAATTCGGCGGCACAGCCAGACCTTGTCGTGCTGGCTCACATAATCCAGGAAGCGGCGCAGTGCAGCGATACGTCCGGGACGGCCAATCAGGCGGCAATGCAAACCCACTGACATCATTTTGGGTGCTGTAGCACCTTCTTCATACAGGGTGTCAAAGGTGTCTTTTAAATAATTGAAGAATTGATCACCTGCATTAAAGCCCTGTACTGTGGCAAAACGCATGTCATTGGTATCCAGAGTGTACGGAATCACCAGTTGCGGTTTCGGGCCCTCTTCGTGCCAGTAAGGCAGATCGTCATCGTAGGCATCAGAGTCGTACATAAAACCGCCCTCTTCCGCCACAATGCGGCGGGTATTCGGGCCGGTGCGGCCTGTGTACCAGCCGTACGGACGCTCACCAGTCAGATTTTTGATGATCTCAATCGCTTTCATCATGTGATCGCGTTCTTCTGACTCATCAATGTGCTGATAATCAATCCAGCGATAACCATGACTGCAGATCTCGTGGCCGGCTTCGACAAACGCTTTCGCTACATCCGGGTGACGCTCCAGTGCCATAGCGACACCGAACACAGTCAGCGGCACATCGTATTCTTTAAACAAGCGCAGGATGCGCCATACGCCAGCACGGCTGCCGTATTCATAAATCGATTCCATGCTGATATGACGCTGACCCGGAAATGGCTGTGCCGCTGGGATCTCAGACAAAAATGCTTCCGACTCGCTATCACCATGAAGAATGCAACGTTCCCCACCTTCTTCGTAGTTGAGAACAAAAGAGACAGCAACGCGAGCGTCATTTGGCCAACGTGGGTGCGGGGGTACTGCACCATAGCCGATCAGATTGCGTGGATACTCATTACTCACACATGACTCCTTTAAATCCTAATTGGTCAACACACTGACCATCTGATAATCAATTTATAACAGTGATTGTATACAATATCCAGAATTTTTGTAAATAAAATGTGCGCAACATTTTTTAATATTCATCAAAAAAAGTTAACTGCTTGTTATCCCTATATTGCCTACTTTAATATCAATACGTTAGCTAACAGTCAGGTACAACAAAGGGTTACATACCTTAACTTTTGGGTTAACATTTCGGTTACACAAGCCTTTACTAATCGGTAAAGTTGTGTACATAGTTAAATACAATGTGGCGAACTGATTACGGATCACACATCAGAAGGCATACAATTAGTATGCAAGAAGTAATCTATTTTCTGTACAACTTAAGGAGCGCAACGCGCGAGGTTATCCATGGGAAAACTGACAACTCACGTGCTTGACACAGCCTCAGGCTTACCTGGAGCGGAGATTAAAGTGTCGCTTTATCGTCAAGAGGGCACAGACTTCGTTCTGGTTAAAACCACTCATACCAATTCTGATGGCAGAACTGACCAGCCTTTGCTGGAAGGAAACGAGTTTCAGACCGGCAAATATGAGCTGGTATTCGAAACTGCCCATTACTTCCGCCAGAGAGGCGTAGAACTGCCTTCAGTTCCCTTTCTGGACGATGTAGTCATCCGTTTCGGTATCGCAGATACAGGCAGCCACTATCATGTGCCACTGCTGGTGTCGCCTTACAGCTTCTCCACATACCGGGGCAGCTGATCCAAAACGGAACACAAGCAGAACAATGGGGGGTCCCTGGCCTGAGGTCAGATGCAGGTCAGGGCACCGCGCAAGAGAGTTTGAAGATTGTATACAATGAGTGCAGGCTAAGTAGTTATCACTTCAAAAACCATGCAGTCTCCGGCAGCTATCAGGCCGGCAGGGTTTTCAGCAAGTGACGGCCTGAAACATAGAGGGAAGTCCTGTCTGGCAGGTGAAGTTGGAAACATTAAAAAACAACCAGCACACATCGTCATTCGGGCAAAAAAAGGAAGCGTCGTCATGAACAACTCTAAAACAGAAACGCTCGGTCGTTCTGAAGCTGGTTCAGCTTCACTGTTAGAGCGCCTGTTTAAACTCAGAGCTCACGGCACCAGCGTGAAAAATGAGATCGTAGGTGGGATTACAACTTTTGCCACCATGGCTTATATCATTTTCGTTAACCCACAGATCATGTCGGCCTCAGGCATGGATGCCGAAGCAATTTTTGTTGCAACCTGTATTGGTGCTGCAATAGGCACTTTGCTGATGGGCCTGTTTGCAAACTGGCCTGTCGGTCTGGCTCCGGGCATGGGGCTGAACGCCTTTTTCTCTTTCACTGTTGTGGGAGAAATGGGCTACAGCTGGCAAGTTGCCTTAGGGGCGGTTTTCATTTCCGGTATCCTTTTCGTTGCGATGAGTTTTTACAAAGTCCGCGAATGGATCATCGAAAGTATCCCTGAAAGCCTGCGTTTTTCCATGACAGCCGGTGTGGGTCTGTTTCTGGGACTGATCGGCCTGAAAACCGCCGGTATCGTAGTTGACAGCCCTGCCACCCTGGTCAGTTTGGGTGACTTTACCCAGCCACAGGCGCTGCTGGCCGCCATCTGCTTTCTGATCATTGCTGTACTGAGTGAGCGTAAAGTCTTCGGTGCCGTGCTGATTGGTATGTTCAGTGTCACCCTGATCGGTATTCTGCTGGGTCTGGTCCACTACAACGGGGTGATCTCTACTCCCCCAAGTCTGGCTCCGACCCTGTTCGCCATGGACATTGCCGGCGCCCTGAACATTTCTATGATCAGCGTGATCCTGGCTTTCCTGTTTGTGAACATGTTCGATACTGCCGGTACCCTGATGGGTGTGGCTGAACGGGCAAACCTGAGAAACAAAGAAACCGGAAAAATTGAAGGTCTGAGCAAAGCCCTGAAAGCTGACAGTATCGCCAGCGTGGCAGGTGCCTGTGTGGGTTGTCCGCCTGTCACCAGTTATGTAGAAAGTGCAGCGGGTGTCGCTGCCGGTGGCCGTACCGGACTGTCAGCCATAGTGATCGGTCTGCTGTTTATCGCGGCAATCTTCTTCTCGCCGCTGGCTGGCATGATCCCGGCTTACGCCACTGCCGGCGCGCTGATTTACGTTGCCTTCGTCATGATGAGCAGTATGCAGCACGTGAAATGGAACGATTTCACCGACGCTGCACCCGCTGCTATCACAGCGCTGATGATGCCGCTGACTTTCTCCATCGCCAACGGTATCGCACTGGGTTTCATCACCTACACAGTGCTCAAAGTCGCCACAGGCAAAACCAAAGATGTCTCAATCAGCATGTACATACTGACCGCGATTTTTGTCGCCAAACTGGTGTACCTCTGATCACAAACAGACACATGCAGTACCAATCTAAAAGTCATAATTAGAAAAGTAACATTTGATGCACACCTACCTCTGTCGTACGGCAGAGGCAGGTCACTGCACACTTAAAAAACCTAATTTAATAAAACCAAAGACGCGAACACAACCTATAACCCTACGCAGCCAATTCATCGGATGAATTGTGGAGAACTAACGATGAAACTTCTCTATACGCTAAACCAGAGACCACCACACAGCATCACCCTGCTCTTAGCTATCCAGCATATGCTGGCTTCCATCGGCGGCATTGTCGCTGTGCCATTGATTGTCGGTACCTCTATTGGCCTGCCGACCGATGAGGTCGTCACACTGATCAACGCCGCTCTGCTCGCATCCGGTATTGTCACCATTGCACAGTGTCTTGGCCTTGGCCCTGTCGGTATCCGTCTTCCCGTTGTCATGGGATCGAGTTTCGGTTTTCTGGGTGTTGCCATCAGCATAGGTAACGCTGACGGTGTTGGCGGTATCATGGGGGCAGCCCTTATCGGCTCTTTCGTGGTCGTGGCAGCCAGCTTTTTCATGGATAAAATTCGCAAGCTGTTCCCTAATGTGGTCAGCGGTGTGGTGGTGACGCTAATCGGCCTGACCATCCTCCCCGTTGCCATGAACTGGGTGGGAGACGCACCCAATACCAGCGAGCAATTTGCCACCATGCCAAAACTGTTCCTGGCATTTATCTCGCTGGCAATCGTTATCGTGGTGTCTATTTACTGCCGTGGTGCCGTCGCCGCTTCTGCCATTGTAATTGGCCTGGCCGGCGGTTATCTGGTGGCCCTGTCAATGGGCATGGTTGACCTTGACCAGATTGCACGCGCTGAGTGGGTGGGCAGCCCAGCCATCATGGAATACGGTATGAGCTTCAGCCTGTCGGCTATCATCAGCATGAGCCTGGTATACATAGTCGTGATTGCCGAAGCAACAGGGGATTTCATGGCCCTGGCGAACAACTGTAAAGTCAAGCTGTCTGGTAACGATCTGAAACGCGGTCTGCTGGGTGACGGTCTGGGCAGTACACTGGCAGCCTTCCTGACCGCAATGCCTCTGGCTTCTTTCAGTCAGAACGTGGGTATCGTGGGTATCACAGGCGTTGCCAGCCGCTATGTTGTGGCAACAACCGGCGGCTTGCTGATTCTGGGTGGCCTGTTCCCTAAACTGGCCGCACTGGCCGTGACCATTCCCAAGCCTGTTTTGGGCGGTGTCGGTTTCATCATGTTCGGTATGATCGCCTATGCAGGTATTCGCATGCTGATCAAAGCGGCTGACACCAAGCGTAACGCACTGGTGATCTGCGTCGGTCTGGCTTCTGGTCTGGCAGTGACTATCGAACCGCGCCTGGTTCAGCACCTGCCACACGATCTGGCTAACCTGTTCCACTCAGGCATTACTACCGGCACAATCGTTACTGTACTGCTAAACCAGATCCTGCCTGAGAACGCAGTCAGCGACAGCATCGAGGAAACCACAGACGAAGAGGCAGAGAGTGAACTCCCGGTTCAAACCTCTGAAACTGCGGAAAAGAAGCAACACATTGAAACAGCAAAACAATCCTGAACAGAGAGACAAATAACACATTAACTTTAACCCGGGGATCGTTATGATCCCCACCCCATAAGACCTTCTCCTCGGCAACGGCAGAGAAGGCTAAGGAAAACAAAATGGTAACCATCTGGCTGAAAAACCCTTTAGCCATTTACACTGGCTCAAACACAGATTTGGATGCACGCGGCGGCGTAGTGATTCAAGGCACTAAGGTGATTGAGCTGGTTCCTCTTGGTGCTCAACCAGCCAACAGACCCGATCAGGTGATCGATGCCAGTGAACATGTCATCACGCCCGGTCTGGTCAATGCCCATCACCATTTCTATCAGACCCTGACCCGCGCCTATCCGGATGCCCTGAACAAAGAGCTGTTCCACTGGCTCAAAACCTTGTACCCGGTCTGGGCCGGTCTTGATGAAGAAATGATGCAGGTCGCCACTGAGCTGGCATTGGTTGAGCTGATGATGTCCGGCTGTACAACCGCATCGGATCACCATTATCTGATCCCCCGCGGGCTGGAACATGCCATTGATATCCAGGTAGAGACAGCACAGAAACTGGGTATCCGTTCTATTTTTACCCGTGGTTCAATGAGTCTGGGCGAAGACGAAGGTGGCCTGCCGCCCCGTCATACCATCCAGAAAGAAGACACCATACTCGATGACAGCATGCGTCTGATCCGTCAGTACCACCAGCGTGGTGATGGTGCGATGACCCAGATAGCACTGGCACCCTGTTCGCCTTTCTCCGTCACAACCGATCTGATGAAAGAAACCGCCCGCCTGGCAGAACGTGAAAATGTCATGGTACACACCCATTTGTGTGAAACCATTGATGAAGAAAACTTCTGTCTGGAGCGTTTCGGTCTGCGCCCGGTTGATTACCTGGAAGAAACCGGCTGGCTGAATCACCGCACCTGGCTGGCACACGGTATTCACTTCAACGAAGAAGAGATCCGCCGTTTAGGACAGGCCGAAGTCGGGATATGTCACTGCCCGTCATCAAACATGATGCTGGCTTCCGGTATCTGCCGCAACAAAGAGCTGGAAGCAGCGGGCGTCAAAGTAGGCCTGGGTGTTGATGGCTCAGCGTCGAACGACGGCTCTAACCTGGTCAACGAAGTACGTATGGGTCTTTACATCCAGCGCTTACGTTATGGCTCAGCAGCTGTCACCCATTTCGATGCTTTGCGCTGGGCAACATCAGGGTCAGCACGCGCTATGGGTCGTGAAGACTTTGGTACTCTGGAGGTGGGTAAACAGGCAGACATCGCCATGTTCCGCCTTGATGATATCCGCTTCTCTGGCGCGCATGACCCACTGGCTGCACTGGTGCTCTGTGGCGCGCACCAGGCAGACAGAGTGATGGTGGCAGGCCAATGGCGCGTCCATGATGGCATGGTGATCGGGGTCGATTTACCGGCACTGCTGAGCCGTCATCAGGCAGCAGCAAAACGTCTGGTCGAGCGATTCCAGCAACGCCGGTAAACGAAATCACTCACAACCGCTTTGTTCAGGATAAATAACATCCAAGCGCTTTCGCTCTTTACCTCGTTGGGCGGAAGCGCTTTTTTATTGATTTAAAGTGTATCGGCGATTTCAAATGTATTGGCGATTCAAGTGTCTCGGCGACTTGATGTTTATCGGCATCAGGCTGATTTTATCTGACAACCGCGAATCACCAGTTGCGTCAGAAATTCTGCAGCATCGGCAAAATCCTGATCATCCAGTGCTTCTTTTTCCAGTACATTGCAAATCTGCCAGCTGAAATCGGCATAAGTCTGGGTCGATGCCCAGATAGTAAACATCAGATGCTGCGGCGACACTCGCGCCATCATCCCCTTCTCAATCCAGCGTTCCAGCTTGGTAATGATCATTCTTGACTGGGCCAGCAGCTCATCGCCAATATCTGACGGCAAATAAGGTGCGCCCGACATCACTTCGTTGGCGAACACTTTGGAGGCGAATGGGTGATCACGGGAAATCCGCAGTTTGGTCTGAATATAAGAGGTGAGTGCCTGAGCCGGATCATCCAGCTGCTCAATCGGGCTGGAGGCTTCCAGCAATGGCTGAGTCACACTTTCCAGCACTGCACGATAGAGGTTTTCTTTGGTCTTGAAATAGTAATACACGTTCGGCTTTGGGACGTCGGCCAGCTTGGCAATATCGGCCACTTTGGTTGCCGCGAAACCCTGCTCCGCAAACAAGCGGCCCGCAAACTTGATAATAACTTCCTGATTTTTTTCTCGAATACGTGACATAACCTGACTTCATCCCTCCAACCGATGCAACGCCTCATACTAGTCGAACTGACCCGCGAATCAAAGTCTGACAAAGGTATTTGCCTGATATCTCCGGTGGTTTCTCTGTTTTCTGCAGCGCTGCAAATTTTTTGCATCCAGTTACTGCCCCAACCGGGAAGTAACCTGGCAACGGGAGCAGACAACAGATACTCCTTTAACGCCTCAAGCCGTTTAGCATGAGATCCAGCGATTGTGCCGCTTCACTCAATGCCATCACACTGTCTTCGCTGCCTGCGATATAACGCGCTGTGTCCAGCAATGCCCCGTTGATCAGCCTGGCAAGCATAACCGGTGAGGTGTCGGGGATGATTTTGTCCTCGATTAATTGCGCCAGTAACCCGGCAATCGCTTCAATGCAGCTCATACGGACAGCCTGGATCTGCTCGCTCTCGAGCACCGATGACGCGTCCCTGATCATAATCCGCTGAATATCCGGCTCAGTCGCCATCTTCAGGTAGGCATGACAGCGCCCTGAAAAAGCGCTCCAGCTGTCCGGGGCGCTGGCTGATATCGCCTGCAGTCTGTTATCCATCTCCTGATCCAGCTGTTGGTACACGGCAAGAAACAGGCCTTTCTTACTGCCGAAGTGATGATACAACGCACCACGGGTCAAGCCCGCTCGGCCAGTCAGCTCATCCATTACGGTGTCGGCAAAGCCAACGGTACCAAACAGCGTACGGGCATGCTGCAGCAAGGCAAGCCTTGTCTGTTCCATCGTGATTGCTCTGTTCATGCTAGTTTTGGCCCCGAAAATATGAAAACAGGTTCATTTATAGTTGACATACACCGCGTATGTCAATTAGTTTCTTATGCATCCCATCCGCTATAAGTGCGCATGGGCATATTCTTAATGACTGACTGGAGATATTCATGGCGAACCCATACAAGGAACTGTTTCACGCCCCGGGAACATTGGCTTTTTCCCTGTCGGGGCTGATTGCCCGCCTGCCCATTTCAATGGCGGGCATCGGGATAATTACTATGATTTCCCAGATTCATGGTTCTTATTGGCTGGCTGGTGCGGTGGCTGCCACCTTCACACTCTCAACAGCCTTGATTGCTCCTCAGATTTCCCGCCTGACAGACCGCTATGGTCAGGGCCGCATCTTGCCCTTTGCGACGGCAATCAGTGTGCTGGGTATGCTGCTGCTTTTAGCCTGCGTTCATCTGGCTGCACCTGACTGGACACTGTTTCTGTTTGCGGCGTTGGGCGGGTTTATGCCCAGCATGCCCGCCATGGTCAGAGCGCGCTGGACACACATCTACAAAGGCCAGCCTGCCCTGCACACCGCTTACTCACTGGAGTCTGTGCTGGATGAAGTCTGTTTCATCGTTGGGCCTCCTATCGCCGTCGGTCTCAGCGTGGCTGTGTCGCCCATCGCCGGGCCGTTCGCGGCAGCGCTAATGCTGGCGGTTGGCATAGCATTATTCAGTTTGCAGAAAAGAACCGAACCGCCGGTATCAGAGCAAACTGAACATCAGCAGGGATCTGCACTTGAACCTGTCACCATGAAAATGCTGCTGCTGACTCTGATCGCTCTGGGCACCATAGTCGGTACGGTGGATGTGCTCAGTGTCGCGTTTGCCAAGCAGCAAGGCGTGCCTGTGGCAGCCAGTTTTGTCCTGTCGGCCTACGCCGCGGGGTCCTGTATTTCTGGTCTGGTGTTTGGCGCACTACGCCTGAACCTCGCTCTGCCAAAACAGTTGTTACTGGCTTCCATCGCCACTGCGACAGCCACACTCCCGCTGCTGGTGGTATACGATGTACTGACGCTATCCGTCTCCGTTTTCGTCGCGGGCATTTTCTTCGCACCCACCATGATTGTGACTATGGGCCTTGTGGAAAAGATTGTGCCTGAGTCAAAGCTGACAGAAGGGTTTACCTGGATGATCACAGGACTGGGCATAGGCATTGCCGCTGGTGCAGCATTAACTGGCTGGGTGATTGATGAAATGGGGATTCGCGCCGGGTTCGCCGTCACTATTGTGGCGGGCGGCGGGGTTCTGCTGGCAAGCGTGTATTGTTACCGTTTACTGCAACAACGTATGGCACTGCAAGCGGCCTGACCGGTAACGGGAAGAGACGCGTTGGCATATATCGGGAAAAAAGAGCAGGCTCATACTCTGAGTTTGCTCTTTTTCCTCTGACTTTATGTCCGGCGTTTAGCCAGAGCGGTATCGAGAAAACTGACAATCCAGGACACCACCCGTTTGTCATCCGCCGGTTGCGATAGCGAGTCGATACCTTTTTCATAGGCTTCTGCGGCGTAAATCTGCTGCCGGGCTGTCATCAGATCTTTCACATAAGCTTTCGTGAACTCAGGATGTCCCTGTATACCCAGAAAGTAAGTCTTTATCTGGATCATGGCAAAAGGACAGAAATCACTGCCTGCCAGTACTCGGGCATCTGCAGGCAACCGACTGATCTGATCCTGATGGCTGACCACAAGAGAAACTGTTGGCCCGGCACCTTTCATCCAGCCGGCTTTTTTCTTCACCGCATAGCCGTTGACACCTAGCCCCCAGCCTCTGCCGGATGTCACCACTTCGCCACCCAGCGCCTTTGCCATCAGTTGATGACCAAAACAGATACCCACAAAGGGCTTTTTCTCTTCATACAGCCTTTCAATGAATGCCATCAAGTGTCCGATCCAGACAAAGCCGTCATTAGCGCCGAATTGACTACCAGAGGTAATATAAGCATCGCACTCATCAACATCTTTGGGGTATTCACCGTCAATCACACGGTAGAACACCAGAGTGATTTGTTTTGAATATTCATGAAACAGAGCGGAAAACATATCCCGATAGTTACCGTGAGTGGCCTGAAGCTCAGGCGCCACATCATCACACAAGAGCACACCTAATCGCATTGTCATCTCTCCCTGTCTGTACCATCGCGACTTAAATGATTTCGAAATACCGGGCAAGCTCCCAGTCTGTTACCTGCTTTCTGAACTCGCGCTCTTCCCACTCGCGAGTTGCGGCAAAATGCTCTACAAACGCCTCTCCCAGCAGGGAACGGGCCGCATCGGAGGCCCTGAAACGCTGCGCGGCCTCCCACAACGTGGCTGGCAGCGCCAGTTCGGCAGGCTGTGGCTGATCATAGGCATTACCAGTTACCGCATCCAATGGCTGCCATTGATTCATGATGCCGTACAAGCCTGACGCTACAGCCGCCGCCAGTGCCAGGTAAGGGTTGGCATCTGCTGCGCCAAGCCGGTATTCGATGCGCTGGGATGTCTCGTTCCCCGGTATTACCCGCAGCGCCGTTGTGCGGTTTTCAATGCCCCATGTCGCGTGCGTCGGCGCCCAGAAGCCGGGCACCATACGGGTATAACTGTTGATCGTTGGGGCAATCATGCACAAGAATTCGGGCATCAAACGTTGCTGGCCCGCCAGAAACTGCCGTTGGATTGTGCTCATGCCATGAGTTTGGCTGGCACCATAAAAAGCAGATTGACCGTTTTTATGCTGGAGGGAAATATGGATGTGGCCGCTTTGGCCGGGATAGTCCATGGACCATTTCGCCATGAAGGTTGCCAGCAAATTCCGGCGCTGCGCCAGCACTTTCATGTAGGTTTTGAACAGCGCGGCTTTGTCTGCTGCCGCTTCCGCCTGATCAACAGTAATCGCTGCTTCAATCACACCCGGTCCGGTTTCTGAATGAATACCCTCAATGGGGAAATCCATAATCTGGCCCATCGCCAGAATGTCGTGATACAGCTCGCTGTATACCGAGTTGCGGATCATGGAATAGCCAAACCAGTCCGGCGTGACAGTTTGCAGATTGCGGAAGCCTTTCTCCCGTGCAGAATGCGGTGTTTCGCGAAATAAAAAGAATTCATATTCCAGCGCGGCCTGAACCTCGAACCCCAGCGCCTCCGCTTTTGCCAACACTCGGCGTAACACCCCGCGTGGACACACAGCTTCAGCCACACCGGTAAATTCAGCAATAAAGAGCAGCATGCCCTCTTCGTCCAGCACATTACGGCAGGTATGCGGCAAGATTCGCACGGGGGCATCCGGATACCCGGTATGCCAGCCCGTATACCGGGTATTGTCATAGAGCTGATCTTTCGCATCCCAGCCCAGCACCACGTCGCAAAAAGAAAAACCCTTCTCCAGTGATGCAAAAAACTTGGCTTTGGACATATATTTGCCGCGCATGATGCCGTCATTATCGAACAGGCCGACCTTAACATGGGTCAGGCCACGCTCTTCGACAATCGCTTTTGCATCGGCCACGGATTTTACTGCTCGCGCTTCCATCATCAGCCTCACCCCTTTTGCTCAACCCGCAGAGCAGCACCGCACAACAGCTACAGTTCGCTCTTACATTAAGCTTAGATGCGATTTTGCAACATACTGAGTTTCAGGCAGTTTTAAGAGGGAGATCTGGATCAATATCGGCGCGTCGCGCGCTGTCGTCAGGCTGTATCCCGCAAGCATCAGCCAAGCCCGACACCTCTAGCCATCAGTACAGCCAATAAGGGAATCACAAGCAGCAGTAATAACTCCAGACGGATAAGAATAACAATGGCAGGCGGCACCGGAATGGTTTCGCGGGTTGTGCGTCTGTGTCTGTAAAAGAAAACAGTTGGAAAAACCGACAAAGCAGCCACTATCAAAAACAAGGTCACTTTGGCATGAAAGACCGGATTCGCGGTGTAAAAATCGGCAGGTTTGCCCACCAGAAACCACATTGCCAGCCCGGCCAAAAGCACAACAACGGCTGAAATGCCATAGACAGCATCCAGCCTTGCCAGACGATGCATTTCCTCAGCTGTCAGGCGACGTTTGATCAACATATGCTCGACCACCAGCACGGAGAAGAGTGCAAAAATACCGATAAAGTGGAAATAGCGGATCACGATTTCGAACATACAGGGTCCTTATTGTGCAAAGTAACAAAGGTGCAAAGAGTTAATTATCGCCCGATGTTGTTAAAAAATCTGCAATTTTCTGATAGGTGGCGCGACACTGAATCGGCACTAACGATTCAAGATTAAGGTACGCGTGGATCATGTCATCAAGATGAAAATGTTCGGTAGGGATTCCCAGCGCTGACAATTGCTGTACATAAGCCACACCTTCGTCCCTTAAGGGGCAGAATTCAGCCGTGATCATCAGCGTTCGGGGCAGCTGGGCGCTCTTAGCCATAAACAACGGGGAAGCGGCCTGCCTGTCCTCGCCATGCTGAAAATAATGATCAAAATACCACTGCATTTTATCCTGCTGGAGAAACAGCCCTTTGCCGTTTGCGGTGACCGAAGGCTGGCTCATGGTGTAATCCAGGCTGGGATAAATCAGCACCTGATTATCTATGCTAACGTCGGGATGGTCCTGATAGTCAGCACTCAGTGTGGCCGCCATCGCGCCGCCCCCTGAATCCCCCACCAGTGACAGTGTCGGTAAATACGCTAACTGATGCTGTTCAAGCAAAGGCCAGAGTTGACCGATAACAATGCGGGCATCCGATAATCCGTTGGGATAGGGCCACTCGGGCGCCAAACGGTAATCAATCGACACCACTATGTGTTGCGTGGCTTTTGACAGTTTCCGGCAGATAGCATCGTACACAGCCACACTGCCTGCCATGTGGCCACCGCCGTGCAGAAAAACAATAACAGGCAACGGCCTGTCAGGTGCTGGATGATAAATACGGACAGGAACAACCTGTGTGTGCTCAGTGACACAGGTGTCGAGTACTCTGGCTATGTGGGGCGAATCAGTCACACAAGTTGCCGTCAGGGTCGACAGTCCGTCCCGTACGGCTTCAACCGTGGCAACGTAGCCAGATTGCATCAGTTGCGCCAGCCCCTGATTGTAGGCATCCAGCCAGATTTTCAATCCATTATCCAGTTTTACCATGACTTAGCCGACGGACTCCTTACCGTTCATTTTCCTGCATTCGCCGTACCAGCTCGGTTTCTATCCAGCTCGCCATCAGTTGCAGAGTATCGGTATCTATGTCTTTGAATGTGCGGGGATAAGGGGCCGGACTGGAAAAGTTCAGTGTTCCCCAGGTCACTCCACCCACATGGATAGGAATAGCAATATAGGATTCAAGCCCAAAGTGCCGGTAGGCTGGATGGCTCCCCAGTATATCGCTGTTACCGACATGCTCAACGGCAACGACACCGTTTGATTCGCAAGTGACTGCGCAGTACGTCATACCAAATTCAAATTGATTGCCGGGCATAAGAGGCATGTGTTCCGGGCAAATACAATGGCGTATGGTGTAAGTATCACCTTCCACCTGCGCCAGGATACCGATGTCCAGATTGAAGCGCTCCAGTCCCAGCTGAATGAGCGCATTCATCTGGGCATCAAAGCCTTTATCGTAAAGCTGGGCAATTTCATTTAAACGGCGAATCACATTTTCGCTTTCAGAATATTCAGTGTGCATACATTCCCTTGTTTTGTTCGCTGCATCAGACACAGTGGATATGGCTAATAACTCAACCGTACTGAGTCAGAACAACGTATTGTCTGCGTAAAAACAGACAACCTGCGTAAAGACAGATAAGCAACTCGTTATGCATAAATTATTAATGCATGAACAGAGAGCATTTACCACCGGAAGCATCAGAGTTCATTGTCACTGATATCGTCAAGGATAGCCTTTGCTGACCATTCTGCCTGAAGATGTATCGATTTTTAGACCCAGGACATGGAATCCACAAGCCTATGAATAGGCTGCCTATACTGAAGGCGTAAGGGAGTATAGACATAACAGGCAGGAGGCATTTGGTTACTCAATGTACAGCCCTTAGATATGGAGTACTCGACAATGCATCGAACAGTCTCTCTTATGTTGTCAGGCTCATCCTTACTGCTGTCCTCCCTGATTTTAGCGGCGTCCGGCGCTCACGCCACCGATACTGCATTTTCAGCCGGCAAGAAACTGGCGCTGCTCAGCGGCCAGCAACCCATCTACTCACCACAGGTGAATATCGAAAAGCGCACAGGGCGAATCACCAGAGAAGAATTAAAAAATGGCGTGATGGACAGCCGTCACTATGTTGACATCGACGACTATCTGGCCAAACAGAACAAGAGCAATGCTGCAGTCCCACCGGATCGTTACTTTGTGGTTAACAGCATTCGGGTCACCCGACCTTACGGCAGTTGGTATGATGGCTACGGACAATATCGAACGAATCAGGAAGCCATCAACTGGCTGGGTTTCACCGCTATTCACTTCGAACTGCTAAACCAGCTCAATGAACACCAGCAACGGCGTCATGAACAAGCGCAGATAACGGCTACCACATCACCAGTGGGCCGCACTGTACAATGGCAGGACGGCGCCGCTTCTGGCTCGGTGAAAGCAACGCGGGAAGGTACAACCACCAGTGGCCGCTATTGCAGAGAGTTTCAGCAATTGGTCACAGTGAACGAGACAACAGAAACCGCTGTCGGCACCGCCTGCAAACTGCCGGACGGTACGTGGGAAGTGGTCTCTACCGGCTAGCTCAATTCAGTCGCCGCCAGTTCCGCACCGCATTCCAGTCTGGCGGGATGCTCAACAAGGCTGATATAGCAAGCCGCGCCGCAAAACAGACTGGCACTGAATGCCGCCAGAGCACCGAAGAATTCCGTGCCAGTCACCACCAAAGACATCATGGCTCAGGCTATTTTTTCAGCTTAAAGGCAACAATATAGTCCCCAAGCGTTGTGCCGATTGAGCCATGTCCCCCGGCCACAATCACCACCATCTGCTCGCCCTGGCTATTGAGGTAAGTCATAGGTGTGGCTTGTCCGCCGGCAGGCAGGCGGGCTTTCCATATTTCTTCACCGTCGCTGAGATCATAAGCACGCAGATAGTTATCGACTGCGGCTGCCATAAAGACAACGCCGCCTTTGGTAATGATCGGCCCGCCTATGCCGGGGACGCCCATTTCGATGGGCAGCGGCAAGGGAGTCAGATCGCGAATTGTCCCGTTTCTGTGCTTGTAAACAACGTTGCCCTGACTCAGATCAGCACCGGCCACATAACCCCAGGGCGGTTGCTGACAAGGCACGCCCAGCGGTGATAAGAAAGGTTTGAGGCTCACGGCGTAATCAGCACCTTGGTTGGCATTCACACCATGTTCCCCTACGTTGACCTCACCCAGTGACGCACTGCTGTCTTTCTTAATTAAGGTAGAAGTAAAAGCCAGATAAAGCGGCATACCGAACATCACCTGCCGCTCTGGATCCACGGCGATCCCGCCCCAGTTAAAGACACCGAAATTACCGGGAAAGACGATAGTTCCCTGTTCTGATGGCGGGGTATAGCGGCCTTCATAACGCAGCTGGCGAAACTGAATACGGCAGTAGAGCTGATCAATCAGCGTAGCGCCCCACATGTCTTTCTCTTCCAGCGGCGGCGGATTAAAATTCAGTGCTGATTCAGGCTGGGTCGGAGAGGCAAAATCGCCATCTATTGTTTCCTGAGGTGCTGCCACTTCGGTAATCGGATGGATCGGCTCGCCAGTCGCCCGGTTCAGTACATAGACATCGCCTTGTTTCGTCGGCACAACCAGCCCAGGCAGCAGACCACTGTCGGTCTGAATATCTAACAGGCTCGGTTGCGCGGGGGTATCCATGTCCCACAAATCATGATGAACAAACTGCTGTACCCAGACTGGCTGACCATTATCCAGGCGCAATGCCACGACCGAAGAAGCGTATTTTTCTTCCTCCGGGGTGCGGAACATGCCCAGCTGATCCGGGGTTCGGTTGCCCATAGGGATATATATCAAGCCCAGCGCTTCGTCTGCACTGGCGACAGACCAACTGTTCGGCGAACTGGTCGCATACAGTTTATCTTTGGCAATCGGCTGGGTATCGGTTGGATTGGCCGAATCCCAATTCCACTTCAAGGCTCCGGTTTTGACATCGTAGGCACGGATAACACCGGATGGCGAGTTGATGTCATAGTTGTCATTGACGGAACCGGCCACGACCACGACCCCTTTCGCCACCACAGGCGGAGAGGTGGAATAATAATAACCGGATTTGGGGAAGGGCATATTGTGCAGTAAGTCCAGCACTCCGTCTTCAGCGAAATTTTTACAGCGTGCACCGGTGGCCGGATCCAGCGCAATCAGCCTGGCATTTGAGGTCGGCAAAAAGATCTGCGCATCGCAATCAACACTGGCTAATGTTTCCGCCGCACCGGAACCGGGCTGCGAAATCATGGCCGGTTCACCTGCCTGAGGCGCGAGATAAGACACCCCGCGGCAAGTCTGGTGCTGGCGCTGGTTGTCCTCGCCGACTTTCGCGTTATACACCCAGCGCTGCTGGCCGCTGTCGGCATCCAGTGCCACCAGCCAGTTGTGGGGTGTGCACAAATACAAGGTATTGCCGATTTTCAGCGGCGTAGCCTCATAAGTAAATTCCCCGATATCCCCTTTTCTTTTCACATCATCGGTTTGGTACTGCCAGGCTTGCTCTAACTTACCCACATTCTGCGGAGTAATAGCCTCCAGCGGCGAGTAACGCTGCCCAAAATTGCTGCGGCCGTAGCTGTACCAATCCCCTTCAGGTACCTGCCCCAGCTTCGGTGTCTGGACAATAGTGGATGTGTTTAACTGACCTTCCAGCTTGTGGGTGTCGTTAAACATGCTGCCCAGCGTCACCAGCGCGACTAACCACCAGTACGCGGTCAGACGGCTGATTCTGGTTCGCCCCATCAGACGGAAAGAAAACAGCAGCGGTATACCTAAAACCAGCAGTAATCCCATCCTGCTGGCCAGTGGCCACCAGTCATAACCAGACTCCCACAATGACCAGATCAACGATGCCAGCAAAAATAAACCGTACAGGATCTGCGCGTTACCCCGCTTGGTTCTGATTTTGGCTGCAACCAGCAAAAACACCACGCCAGCGATGGCAAAATACCAGCTCCCCCCCAGAGAGATCAGCCACAGACCTCCTCCAAACAGCACCAGCCCGATGAGGAAATACAGAAATGCGATGAATCCCATGCGCCTCTTCCTTCTTAGTGTTATTCGGCCAATTCGGACGGTAAACATAACGGGTCACTGACAAGCTGACCGTACCTAAAAAAGCGTAGACTATGTGGAAAAGAAGTACTGAAATTCAATCAGATGTGACTAAGAAAATATCGCTCAATACTGCCAGGCAAGGCAGGTACATTCACAGTCTGTCTGGCGTATTCAACATCAGCCACTCTTGCCGTGTTATCCGGTACAAACAATGTTCAGCCAGTGAGTGATCATGCGGCAATTTAGGATGCATAAAGTTTTTCTGACAATCCGACATGCCCAGCTTCTGCATCACACGCCGGGAAGGCTGATTGGCTAAGGTAGTAAACGCATAAACAGCAGGTGCCTGCAGCTCATCAAACGCATAACTCAAAGCACGTTGTGCTGCTTCAGGTGCGAACCCTTTCCCCCATTGATCGGCGGCCAGTCGCCAGCCAATTTCAATAAAGGGGGTATCGGGTATATCAAGGTCCTGATAATGCAAACCCGCAAGGCCAATAAACTGACCGGTATCCTTTCTTTCTACTGCCCAAAAACCCCACCCGTTTTTCTGAATCAATGATGTCGCTTTGTGTGCAAGCTGAACGCTTTCATCTTCACTCAGGGTTGCGGGGAAATACCTCATCACATTCGGGTCTGCACACATGGCAGCAAACGGTACGTTGTCATCTTCTTTCCATTGCCGGATGATGAGTCTTTCGGTCTGCAACTGACAAATGTCTCTCTTTAATTTTTCAATCATTGGTTATCTACCTGGGTTTTGTTTGGCGATCACAGCCATGTGATCACTGCTGTGAACTCGCGTTCAGCAACTTAGCCATATAAATTTCATCCACATACTTACCATTCACTCGCATGGCGTCTCGCTTGATCCCTTCTTCGTCAAATCCGGCAGCCTTGTATAGATGACGAGCTGGTGCATTATGTGCCATCACCGTCAGCTCAATACGGTGAAAAGCATGATGACATGCCCACGTTTCTAAAGACGCCATCAGTTGCCGGCCGACACCCTTACCCTGAGCACTTTTTTGAATGCCAATGGCGCAGTAAAGAGAATGCCTGATACGGTTCATTTTGCCGCCCACCCCGACAATAAAGCCGATCACTTCTCCAGCCTCGTTTTCTGCAACGAACATCGTTTGCTGATTGGAATCCACCCATTCCGGCAATTGCTCTCTTTGCTGCTCTATCGTCAGCTGACGCTCTCCGGGTTCAAACAGCATGAAATCTGTCTCTGTATCGAGCAAATGAAACAAAGCCACCAGCCTTTCAGCATCATTTAATGCCACTTTTCTGATTATCATGCTTACTCCAGTCATTATTCGTCAGCTTTTTCATCAGCCCGCTACCTTACACCAGAAACACAGACGCACAAAAACCCAGATGCACAAAACGCGACTGCATAAAACCAGGTTGCACAAAAATATTCATTAATGAAATTCACTCTTTCAATACAATGCCTATTTCACTTAATGCGATGATCTCTCTGAATTTACCTGTTAATCAATAAGCGTTAAGAATCAAACTTTGTGCAGAAGATTAATTTTTTGTCATTTCAACCTGCTTATTTTTTTCACTGAATTAGACTTGTGGGAGGCTGGTCAAAAATCAAACAAATCGTTACATTCATTTTCTCTAAAACAGTGGTATGGATTGCCGTTCTCAGGGAGGAGCAATGAGAAATCAGTTTCTCAAGCTTTTTGTATTGTTGGCAGGATTTGCACCGGTAATCACGTATGCCTCTCATCAGGATCCATTGAGACAACCTTTGGCAGATCACGAACCATGGGCAACTGAACTGATTTCACAGAAAGTGTCCTATTGCTTCAATCCTGCCTGGCGTCCGTACGATTACCAGGAGCAAGAGCAGCACAAAGGCATTTTTGCCGATTATCTGCACCTTATTGAGCGTTATCTGGGCGTCACTTTTCATCCCTATTTCACGAGCAGTTGGAGTGAGTCCTTAACCGCCCTGCAACTCGGCCACTGCGATTTTATTCCGGCTATCAGCCAAACCCCAGAGCGGGAAAAATACCTGTCGTTTACCTCACCTTACTATCAGATTCACAACGTGCTGGTTGCCAAGGCTGATAAACCCATGCTGACCTCGTTGGATGAACTGGCCGGACAATCCATTGCCGGGCCAAAACACACCGCTGTAATGACCAGATTGCAACACACCCACCCGGAGATTCAGCAAGTCTATGCCGCCACCCCTTTGCAAGCCATGCACCTGTTAAATGCCGGGGAAGTGTACGCCTTTGTTGCCCCGTTAGATTCACTGATAGATGAACTGAAAGAAGATGTCTTTCGTAAAAAGATCATTGCCAAGCTCGACTTTTCGCTGCCTGTTGCTGTCGGGGTCAGGCTGGATAAGCCCGAGTTGCTAAGGTTACTGAACATGGCAGTGCAATCTATTACCCCTGAAGAACACCGAGAGATTTCCCGAAAATGGACACAGTTCACTATTACAGAACGTCATAATTTCACAGATATTTATCGCTGGTCTGCAGTCTCACTGGTGATCATTCTTGTGCTTGGATTCTGGATAACCCGATTGCAGGATGAGATCAAAAAACACAGCCAGACTGAAGCAAGGCTGAGACACATGGCCAATCACGATGCGCTGACCAATCTGCCCACCCTTCGCTACGCTCAGGAAAAAATTGACAGTGCCATCCTGCGTTGCCAACGCAGCAATACCAATATGGCTTTAATGTTTGTCGATCTGGACGGATTTAAAGACGTGAATGATACCTTCGGGCATGATGCCGGAGACAAACTGCTGAAAGCCGTATCGATCAGACTGGTAAACTCACTGAGAGAAACCGATACAGTGGCCAGAATTGGTGGCGATGAATTTATACTGATACTGGAAAATATCGCATCGACGGATACAACCACAATGCTGGCAGACAAAATACTCACCATGTTCAGCCGTCCTTTCATGCTGACAGATAACCCACTCCATCTCGGCGTCAGTATAGGCGTGTCAATGTATCCGTCACACGGCACGACCCGCGAATCTCTGCTGAAACATGCTGACCAGGCCATGTACTGCGCGAAGAAAAATGGCAAAAATCAGTGTCAGTTTGCATTGGCGCAACAGCAGATTTCCGCTGAAAAAGTCTGACCGTACTTCGCTGCACCCGAAAGGTTCAACTGTAAAAGCACCCTGTTCATTGATGTATATCAACAACCGATACAATAAAAATGTGACCAGTGTTTAAAATACAACCAGAATACTGTAGCATTCGCGCTGCCGTATTAATGAAAGTCATAATAAGTGCAAAAAACATAACAATCACGGAGTAACCATGCTTACTTCTCCTTTATTAGTATTCACATGACTTTAACCTGTAAAAGCTGGTTCATTATTCGTTTTGCCATTCGGTATAAACATTTTCTGCTGGCAGTGTTACTGGGACTCAGCGTCTTAGCTTTCGGCTTGGGCGGTATTTACCTACATGCCAGGGGGAGTCTGGAAAGCCTTGTAAACGAAAAATCCAACATTGCGAGTGCGCTTCTGCAAAACACCATGGATGAAGCCCATATTGCTGTTAATAAGGCTACTCCATTGCTCGGTGCCGCCTGTACCCCTGCAACCGCGGAAGAGCTAAAGCGCATTTCCGTGCTCAGCCCTAATATTCGCACCATTAACTTAGTCAAAGATGATTACGTTTACTGTTCATCACTGTTCAGCAGGACATTGAAAAAGAATGCTAACACCCACATCTCAATCGACAACCGGCTGTTTCTGGCCACGCATAATTATTTCAATCCAAATGAAAACATTCTTTTTCTCAGCTCAAAAGCTGGTGACAGGTATGCAATCGCAAGTATTGATGTCCATTATATAAAAAAAACACTCAAGACTATTGGACAGAAAATTCCGTTAACAATTACGTTAAATAACCAGCAGAGAGTGACATACAACACTTTTTACTCTGAGACAAAAAACGGCACATTAATCGCCCTGAATTCCCGGGATGATGAGTTCACCATTTCATCTCGGATAAGCCAGCAAATGTATCTGGATTACATGCTGTCGCATTTATACATTCCCATATATCTGTGCATCATCATTGCCATTATCATCAGCATCAATGGCTACCGCCAGCTCAAGCGCCCGCGCTCACCCCAAGAGGAATTACGGCGGGCCGTAGAAGACAATGAGTTTCTGCCTTACCTGCAACCTATAGTGAACCATCAAGGCAGGATTTGCGGTGCGGAAATATTAATGCGTTGGCACCACCCGAACCAGGGGTTCATCATGCCAGACTTATTTATCCCTCTGGCAGAGGACACCGGCCTGATTACAATCATGACGACTCAGATGCTGACCAGCGTGAAATCTTATTTACTTCAGAATCAACACTATCTGCCCGACGGCTTTCACCTGGCCATTAATATCAGCCCAGGCCAGTGTAATGATCTGCTTTTCTATAATGACTGCCTGAGTTTCATGTCTGCCTTTCCGGAAGGAAAGGTAAAACTGGTCGCTGAACTGACAGAGCGGGAGTTCATTGAAGATACAGGGAATGCTGCCCTCCTGTTTGAGAAGCTGCATAACCTGGGGGTTCAAATTGCGCTGGATGATTTCGGCACCGGTCATTCATCGCTGGCGTATATCAACCAGTTCAACATCGACATTATTAAAATTGATAAGAGCTTTACCCACCTGATTGGTTCCGTAGACATGCCGAGCCATATCGTAGATAACGTGGTTGATCTGGCCAACAGACTGAACATAGATGTCGTTGCAGAAGGGGTGGAAAACGCGACACAGGAAGCCTATCTCAAGCTGCGCAACATTCAGTTTTTCCAGGGCTATTTCTACGATAAACCCATTCCTCCAGCGGTTTTCATAGAGAAAATGCAGCAGCAAAGCGACAGACAGGCACGCTTATCCGCTGATCTTTCACTGAATGGCTAACGAATCAAGCAGGGAGCAAACTCCCTGCTGTTTATTATCATCAAGTAAACACTACACCTTAAAATAGGCCAGGTGCTGGTTAAGTAATTCAGAGACTTGCGCCATTGCCTGACTTTCCTGAGCAAGGTTCATGGATGATTCTTTCATCACGTTAGCAGACAGGTGAATGCTGCTGACATTTTCATTCATTTCATTGGCGACTATGCCTTGTTGTTCCGCCGCGGCCGCTATCAGCACCACTCTGTCAGTGGTTTGGTTCAAGTCTGACACCATATTTTCAAAGGTGATCCGGGTTTCCAGCGCAACATCGACACAGCTTGCCGCCTGAAAATGACTCGATTGCATGGTTTTGCTCGATTGCTCAGCAATACTGGTCAGTCTGTCGATACTGGCCTTGACCTCTGATGTCGACTGCTGAGTGCGACTGGCAAGATTTCTGACTTCATCGGCAACCACGGCAAATCCGCGTCCCATCTCACCGGCTCTGGCCGCTTCAATGGCGGCATTCAATGCCAGCAGATTGGTCTGCTCCGAGACATCCTGAATCACGTTCACCACAGCATGAATATCCTTTACCCCCTGTAACAGCTCATTGACGAAGCTGTCTGCCTGGGTGATGTTTTCAGCCACCGACTGAATATTATCGCTGGTGGCTTTCATGCTGACACTACTTTGCGAAGCCTGCTCAGCAACGTTAACAGTGGCCTCGGAGGTACTTTCTGCATTTTGGGCGACATCGTTAATGGTTGCCGACATTTCATTCATCGCCGCCGACAGTTGCTCAAGCTGTACGTGCTGAGATTCGACGCTGGTTGCCGTCTCTTCACTGGCACTGGCAATTCGGCCAGCCATTTCACGTGATTGCTCCGCAGACTGACTGGCCACTTTGAGTGCCGCCTGCAGTTTATCCAGCATGCGGTCGACTTCCCGCCCCATTTCACCAATTTCATCCTTACGCTTTTTATTCAGCCTGACTTTCAGATCACCGTCTGCAATCACATGAACTTTTTCGACCAGCGCAGTGAGCGGTGTGACAATATCGTGTGCCAGCAAGTACCCGAACAATGCCAGAATGATCACCGCAGCGGCAGCAAAAACCGATGCCTTCGCCAGATCACTGTAGAAGACATCGTCTATATCCGACACCAGTACGCCCGAGCCGACTATCCAGTCCCACTCAGGAAAATACATCACATAAGATATTTTTTCGTGCAGCCGACCATCCGGTGCCCGCCAGGTATAATCCAGAAACCCCTGGCCTGTTGCCGACGCGATACTCGCCATTTCACGCCAGTGATACTTGCCAGAACCATCGCGGATCGCAGAAGCATCAGCGCCGTCCAATTCCGGCTTTAACGGGTGGATGATGACTTGTTGCCTTGGGTTGGTAATCCAGAAATAGTTATCACCATCATACCTGAGCTGCTCAATGGCCTGCAGTGCCATATTTTTCGCCTGCTCTGCACCTAAATCTGCCGTCTGAGCGGCAAAAAACTGAATGATACTTTGCGCGGTTTCAACTTGTGCGCGCAGCTTATCTTCACGCTCGCTGAATGAAGCGCTGCGCTGCTGCGCCAGATTATAAATACAGACAGATACAATAATCCCGGCGGCTATTGCCACCAGCAGTTGCAGCTTTATTTTTATTGATATATTTCCAAGTTTCACGTGATGTCCCTGCCAAAATAAGCAACAAAGCACGTATTTTGCAGCAGGGAATCCGGGGAAGAGTTATCTGAAATCAAAGAAAGTTGAAACTCTATGTCTGACAGGTATTTAACCTAATGATATGTGATACACATCATATACAACTCGCTCAATGTCCTATTACTGACTATATGGAAATCTGTCGATATCAACCTCAGTGCAACACAAGCCCCGGCTACTGAGCCGGGCTGAATCGTGTCGCCTCGAAGCTGTTCAGAAAACGGTGGATCAGGTATGTCACCAGTAAGGTGGCAACTATGGCGAAGAAGATACTGCTGACCCGGTAAAGAGCACTGAACACCAGATCATTACCCGGGGTCAGGTATTGCCCGTATAAAATGCCAAGGGTTGTCAGTCCGCCAAAGCCGGCGCCTGAGCCGCTGGATTCCTTAACATGCATATAGCTGAACAACATAGCGCCTATCCACAGCAATGGAATGATCAATACCAGCATTCCGGACCAGTCGTACAATAACAACTGCCCTGCCATACCAAAGGCGACTCCCATGATAGTGCCCATCGCCCGTTTACGGGCATAACCCAAAGCGCCATTCCAGTGCATAGGAAAAAGCAGTAACAAGGTGGTCGCCTGCGCTGACATCGAGTCATTCAGATCAAAGATCTGAAAAACCAGAAACGACAGTGTTGCAATACTGGCGCCCATCAGTGCTTCATGGCGCATTCGGTGAGAAGCCTTCGGTTCACTGGGACGTGCAGGTGGCTGACGAGGTTCGGCATCAGGGATCAAAAACGTCATCAGGTAAGCAATCACCACCGACAGCACATTGGCCAGCAGGTTGCTGAAGATAAGATCATTCAAATCTGAACTCGGGTAACTGGCAAAGTGCAGCATAATGCTCAGGCTGAGCACGCTGTTCGCCCCGAACAGAAAGAGTGTTCCTTTGGACATACAGGCAAATTTGTACAGAAAAAGCACGAAAGCAATCAGGGTCATCATGCCCGGATGTCCGCCAAAGAATCCGCCTAGTATCCCCACTTCCAACCCGCACACTATCGCCGCAGCCAGCAGCTGACGCGCGGCATGCGCACTCATCACAGGCACCATTCCCAGCAACAGCATGGGGGTAACAGTAAAAAAAACGCCGTAGTTCCAGCCGAAAATTTTACTGATCGTAAAGCCGAGCGTGGCACCGGTTGCAATTCTCAGGCACTGGCGGACATCGTTTTCCGACATCGGATGATCCCATAACTTCATGGCACCTCCGGCTTAGTAGATGTAGTGCAGCGCACTAAGGAACTTAATCTGAGCATGAGCCATCCAGGCGAACAGGCCACTGTCCGGAACCAGCTGTACCGTCGCACGCGCACCTGCGGGTAACTGTTGCGGCGATTCCCCATCAATGTTCAGATGAAGACGCATTCGCTGGGCATCCCGCACCCATCGGTTAGACTCTGTAGGCGTGGCAAGACGGCCATTCGCATCAAACTGTCCGGCACTGACACCCGCATCCAAACTGCTGATATGTGCACTAAAGACCTGCCCTGGCTGACTGTCGAAAGCAACCAGCGCCTGACTATCGTTACTGAAATGTCGCAGGCTCTTTTCCCGGAAATCGGCAATGATATCGACATCCGTTGATACCAGTGCCACCAGCGGATTACCGGCTGCCGCGTAAGCGCCTTGCTCCAGCTGGAGATTGGTAATTACGCCGTCACGTTTGGCTTCTACACGGGTATAAGACAGATTCAGTTCTGCCTGTTGTAGCTGATTTTTCGCCACACGAATGCTCAGGTTTTTATCGCTGATTTCGCCCCGGCTGACTTCCTGCTCTTTTAAGCGCGCTTTCGAGGCAGACAAATTCGCTTTGGCTGCGATGGCAGCACTCTGAGCATCATCACGCAGTTGTTGTGATGTCCCGTTGCGATGAAACAGTGTGCTCAGTCGCTGCGCTTCGCGTGTTTTTTGTTGCAAAATGGCTTCATTCGCCGCGACTTCTGCCTTTGCGGCCAGGATAGAGGCATCCAGCTGGCTGTTATTCTGGATCACTTTTTCCAGATTCAGACGCGCTTGTTCGACGGCCAGCTTATACGGGGCCGGATCGATAACAAACAACACGTCGCCCTGATGGACGGCCTGATTATTATGCACATGTATTTCGGTGATCGGGCCATTCACTCTGGGAGCGACTTTGGTAACAACCCGTGTCGCCATCGCTTGTGGGGTCAAAGGCATAGCCAAGTCGGCCATCAAAAAATAGGCAAAGACCAACACAAATGCGAAACAGGCGTATTTAATCCAGCGGGCAAACTTTTGATCAGGTGTCATAGAAGTTTATGTCTCCTTAGAATCGTTATTGTGTTCTTTATTCAGAGAATCCAGCGCATTGTGGGCAATCTGCTCCAGAATTAAGCCCAGCTTCTGTAATTCCTGATCGTTAATATGCGATAGCAGCTGTTTGCGCACCTGCATGATGCGTGCTTCCATGTGGGTGAGCAGTTGTCGTCCTTCATCCGTCAGGCTGACAATTCGGGCGCGCTTATCACTGTCGCAGCAACGGCGTGTAATCAGCGACTGTTCTTCAAGCTGTTTCAGGGTGCGCATCAGCGAGGCCAGTTCGATCTCCAGCGCTTCTGCCAATGTTTTCTGACTGACGTGATCGCCCAACCGCTGCAGTTTCCACAAAGCCGTCCAGCGCGGATGAGTGAGGCCCAAAGGGGCCAGTTCGCGGTCTGCCACCATCTTCCACAAACGCGAAACACGGCTGAGCTGCTCAGCTAACGGCAGATCACGCAGTATATTGATATCTTGAATCATGGTGCTTCACCAAAATTACTTAGCCTGCTAAGCAATATAATATAGTTAGCAGGCTAAGTAAATGTTTCGTGATTTATCTCACACCATGCCTGTACAAGCATTTTGACGCAGCATGCGCTGTTCGAGGGGAAACTGGAGCGAAATCAGACAAGGTCGGGGGGTTCTGAAAACAATAACGCCAGAATGAGAGAGCTCACATTCTGGCGTTGTGGATCAATGATACTTACAGCAGGCGGTTAAATTCGACATCATATCTTTCATTGAGACTATCGGTTATATCGAGCGTCAACGTCTTCCCATCTTCTGATACGGTCACAGAATGAATCATGGATTGAACTCCATTGTCATGCAGGAGAGATGGCCCTGAACCGTCAAAAATCAGGTCTAGAGTCAGATCAACGTTATTCATATGTGAATAAGTACCGTACTCAATCCCAATATCACCGTCCTCACCTTCTGGCACTTCGCTATCGGCCAGTTGAACCAAGAAAAACTTACCGTCATCACGGAAGTTGAAAATGACATGTCCTGAATTATTACCTTCTTCGGCTGGCTCTTCTTTAAGTTCCCAGCTTCCCACAATAGTATTGGAGGTTGCCACTCGAGGGAAAACTTCGTCACCGGAAGCGTCTTCATCATCAGACGGTGTTGGATCAGTCCAGGTCAGAGAAAGTGAAGCATCGCTGACGACAAAATTGGTGATGATGTCATCACTGGCCAGACCGCCATCAAAATGGTCATCTGCAATACCGTTGTTGTCGTTATCTTTAGACCAGCTGATCTTTTTCCCTACTAAATCCGTACCTTTCAGCTTAAAGCTGCCATATTGGAAACCTTGCCACAAATCTTCATCTTGGTCTTCAACTTCATATTCATATTCCACAACCAAAAAGTGGCCATTAGGGAAAATGTTCACAATACCTGCATATTCAGAATCCTCACCCACTTCCCAACCTAAGCTAAACATACCTTTTAAATCAGCCGTTGTTGTGCTCAGGCTTTCTTCAAAGTGGGCTTTTGCTTCAGCCTCATCTGGCAGGTCGCTGGCAGATTTACCTGCCTGAGACAGAAGCGCTGTGACATTGGATTCATTACCAAAATCAGCGGGCGCAACATTGAAGTTAATTTGAGATGCGGTGTTTTTCACTGTTTCGTTAATAGCAATGCCATTTGAAGGATCGCCGTCAGTATCCAGAGTCATCAGCAGGCGGACAATGTTCACCACAGCGTTATTGTTGATATCATCAGTGCCAGCTAAGTCCAATGGGGTAATCACATTCCCGGCATCAACAGAGGTAAAACTGTGGCCCCCCATTTTGAAGGTGACTTTTTCACCCGGCTTATAGCTGAATTCGCCATTGGCATTGGTGGTTCCGCTCTGGGTGGCGGTAACATAGTCCATGCCTTGGACCGCAGCGTCAATCAAACGACCGGTTGATACATCACCGGATTGATTTTGATCACCACCGGATGAATTGTTGTTGGCTGTTTCGTTACTAGAACTACTGCCACCGCCACAAGCACTGATCGCAAAACCCAGTGCTGCCACAATCGACAAGCTTAATAGTTTTCTTTTCATTGTTGTTGTCCCTCTGCATATGTGTTTTTTTGCTTTTATAGTATTTTGTTTTCGCGGATCCAAATACAGGCAGGAAAACTGAGACACTCAACGATTCGCTCTAATTAATATATTAAACATTCATTTCAAAAGCATTAATCCCCACAAACGAAAACCAAAATGAAGCATTCGACCATTCAGAGCTTCAACAAAGTAAATTAATATACATATCAACAATGGCTCAAGATATTTCACTATTGATATGTTAAAAACAAATCTGGCAATTATGATGACAAAAAATGTAAAAGAACGCTAATTAAGGATTGTTATCAACACAATTAAATTGACAACCCCCTGACATAAAACAAAAAAATCGAGCCACTCACTAATAGCGCCTGTTAATTGATATTATTGTGATTATTATCACACAAATTAATGATGCCAATTTGAGATAAACAAGAACTTCATGAATACCAAAATAAAAACAACAAACCACAACTATTCACAAAAGGAATGCATTGGTGCTTTTACATGAATAAATAATAAGAAACTGAGTTATCTGGCAGTTAAACCCATTCATGAATAAATATTTCATCCAGCGTAATCATGTTCGTAGTCTGGTTAACCGTTAACTGAAAAGTGGCTTCGGTTAAAATAACCGGGAAGAATTACCAGCGTTGAAACACAGCTTCGAATGAATGGTTAAGATTGGATGCCTGATATATGTCGGGCGACAGAGCCAGAACAAGGTAGGGGGGGAGGTTTAGATCTCGTAACACAACTCTGAACTCAAAAGAAAAAGCCTCGTCATAACGAGGCTTTCAGAAAACAATGATTGGCAGGTTACTCAGAATGTCAGATTATTGATAATGTCATCGTCAACCTGATTCGCTAACGTCACTTTTAGCTTAGGCGTTCTTGCCATTTCACGCTGAATGGCAAAGTTCGCTTCTTTATTACGTGCCCAGCTGCGACGTGCAATACCGTTATTAACATCGAACAGCAACATAGACTTCAGCCTGCGCTCGGCACTTTCACTGCCATCAAGCAACATGCCGAAACCGCCGTTGATCACTTCACCCCAGCCTACACCGCCACCGTTATGGATAGAGACCCAAGTCGCGCCGCGGAAGCCATCGCCGATCACGTTGTGAATGGCCATATCAGCTGTAAAGCGGCTGCCATCATAGATGTTCGACGTTTCACGGAATGGTGAATCCGTACCACTGACGTCGTGGTGGTCGCGGCCCAGTACGACAGGACCGATTTCACCGCGATGGATCGCATCGTTAAACGCTTTGGCAATTTCCATACGACCTTGTGAATCAGCGTACAGAATACGCGCTTGTGAACCGACGACCAGCTTGTTTTGCTTCGCATCTTTGATCCAAGTGATGTTGTCTTGCATCTGCTGCTGAATTTCTTCTGGCGACTCGGCCATAATCTTGCTCAGCACCTCAGCGGCAATCGCATCGGTTCTGTCCAGATCTTCCGGCTTGCCTGAAGTACAGACCCAACGGAACGGGCCAAAACCGTAGTCAAAACACATAGGACCCAGAATGTCCTGTACGTATGACGGGTATTTAAAGTCGATGCCGTTTTCAGCCATCACATCGCCACCCGCACGCGACGCTTCAAGCAAGAAAGCATTACCGTAGTCAAAGAAGTAAGTGCCGCGGGCTGTATGTTTGTTTACCGCATCCGCATGACGCTTCAGTGTGTCTTGTACTTTTACCTTGAACAGCTCTGGCTCTTCACGGATAAGACGGTTCGATTCGTCATAGCTGATGTCAACCGGGTAGTAACCGCCTGACCAAGGGTTGTGCAGTGAGGTCTGATCCGAACCCAGGTGGATAAAAATGTCCTTCTCGTAGAAGGTTTCCCACACATCCACCACGTTGCCGATAAAGGCAATCGAGACGACTTCGTCGTTGGCTTGTGCTTCACGAACACGTTCGACTAACGCATCCATATTGTCGATCAGCTCATCCACCCAGCCTTGTTCGTGGCGTTTAATCGCCGCTTTCGGGTTCACTTCGGCACATACCGTAATACAGTCAGCGATATTACCGGCTTTTGGTTGTGCACCGCTCATGCCGCCAAGACCCGCTGTCAGGAAGATCTTCCCTTTCGGGCTTTGACCTTTTTCAAGCACTTTGCGGAAGGCGTTCATGACAGTAATGGTGGTGCCGTGTACGATGCCCTGCGGGCCAATATACATAAACGAACCCGCTGTCATCTGGCCGTATTGCGTCACACCTAATGCGTTGAACTTTTCCCAGTCATCTGGCTTGGAGTAGTTCGGGATCATCATACCGTTGGTCACCACAACGCGCGGTGCCTCTTCCGACGACGGGAACAGACCCATAGGATGACCAGAGTACAAATGGAGCGTCTGATCGCTTTCCATCTCACTTAGGTATTTCATGGTCAGCAGGTATTGGGCCCAGTTCTGGAATACCGCACCGTTACCACCGTAAGTGATGAGCTCTTCAGGGTGCTGCGCTACAGCCGGATCCAGGTTGTTGTCGATCATCAGCATGATGGCGGCTGCCTGCTCGCATTTCGCCGGATAGTCTGAAATAGAGCGCGCTTTCAGATCATAGTTAGGCTTGAAGCGGTACATGTAAATGCGGCCAAAATCTTTCAGTTCCTGAGCAAACTCAGCAGCCAGTGCCTGATGCCATTCATTCGGGAAGTAACGCAAGGCATTGCGAATGGCCAATTGCTTTTCTTCCGGCGTCAGGATGTCTTTGCGTTTAGGCGCACGGTTAACACCGGCCGGATACGGTTTAGCCTCCGGCAGTACGCTAGGGATCCCTTGTCGAATTTGTTCTTGAAAATTGAATACAGTGTCCATCCTTACAGGCTCCCTTCAGTTCACATTAAACGCTTGTGTTTTCACCAATGCGATCATGGCGTCAATGTCTGGCTTCAGCAGGCGGTCTTCTTCCAGCTTGGCCACTTTCTCACGAATAATTCGGTAGTTTTCTTCAATCACATCTGAACAGCGGTTCGGACGTCTGAATTCAATCGCTTGTGCCGCATACATCAGTTCGATAGCTAAGATCTTTTCCAGGTTGCCTAAAATCTGATTCAGCTTTCTGCCCGAGATACTGCCCATAGAAACATGATCTTCCTGACCCATAGAGGTCGGCACGCTGTCAGCAGACGGAGGAAAACAGAGTGATTTGTTTTCAGTGACCAGAGCCGCTGTCACGTATTGCGGGATCATCATGCCCGAGTTCAGGCCACCAGATGCCGTCAAAAGACGCGGCAAACCGTGCAAGCCTTCAAGCAACAGGTAGCAGCGACGGTCTGCAATATTACCCAGTTCCGCGGCAGCAATAGAGGCATAATCCAGCACCATGGCCAGCGGTTGCCCATGGAAACTACCGCCGGAAATGGCTTCTTCGGAGCTGATAACAATCGGGTTATCAGTCACTGAGTTCATTTCAATTTCAGCCAGTTCTTTCAAGTGATTGTAGGCATTGCGCGAAGCACCATGCACCTGCGGAATACAGCGCAGGGAATAAGGGTCTTGCACGCGAACACAATCAGCATGCGAGGCCATGTTTTGTGAGCCTTTGAAGAAACGTCTCATCCGGGCGGCGACTTCAATATTGCCGGCAAAGGCACGCGTCAGGTGCAGCTCTTCTCTGAATGGCGAACCACTGCCCTGCATCCCTTCAATACTCATCGCACCGGAAAGATCTGCCAAGTCAAGCAGATAACGCATTTTCGTGAGTGCGGTAATAGCATGAGACAGAATAAACTGTGTGCCGTTGATCAGCGCCAGACCTTCTTTTGCATGCAGCTCAAGCGGCGCTAAGCCGTATTCACGCAGCGCTTGCGCGGCTGGCACTGTGTTGTCGCCTTGCCAGAATTCACCTTCGCCAATGAGGGGTAAAAACAGGTGAGAAAGCGGTGCCAGGTCACCCGACGCGCCAACAGAGCCTTGCTCCGGCACAACAGGGATCAGATCGTGTTCGAGAAACGCCAGCATACGCTGAACAACTTCCAAACGAATACCTGAGTAACCCTGACTTAAGGCATGTATCTTGGTGATCAGCATCAGTTTTGAGATAGGTTTAGCAATTGGCTCACCCACACCGACCGCATGGGTAATCAGGAGGTTTTTTTGTAACAGATGCGTTTCTTCCGGTGAGATTTGGGTATCACACAGCGGGCCGAATCCGGTATTGATGCCGTACACCGCCTTGTCTGAGGCGGCAATGATGTCCACATTACGACGGCTTGCATTGATTTTATCGAGCGCTTCTTCACAGAGTTCCGCTTTGATACTGCCATCCGCTATGCCGTTGACAATATCCAGATTGAGTTGATCAACACCATATCTAAACATCTTGTTTGTTCTCCTGACTGACTGATATCTCTGTATCAGATTGCTTCTATAAAATGATGTTAGCTTGCCCTGTATGTTTTATAAAAGCATAATGTTCGTAGTTCATTCCGGTTTTATCGAACAAAAAACACAAGCTGACAGAGAGTCCCTATGCAGATTCAAGATGTTGATTTACGTATGCTGAGAATATTCGTTGCTATCGTTGAGTGTGGCGGTCTGTCGGCGGCAGAATCGCGCTTAAACATTGGTCGATCCACCATCAGTTCTCACTTATCCGACCTGGAAGTGCGTCTTGGGATTACGCTTTGCAAACGCGGCCGAAGCGGCTTTGAGGTCACAGAGGCCGGCCGCGTGACCTATCAAGCCTCGCTGGAGTTACTCCAGCAATGCGAAGCCTTTGCCGCCACAGTGGCGAGTTCTAAAAACGAACTGTCCGGCCGGGTCACGATTGCCATGATCGATACCTTAGTCAACGATCCGCGCTGCCATGTGGCACAGGTTATTTCGGGGTTAAAAAGCAGAAGTAATAACTTACAGTTCGACATCAATGTATGCGAAGCGCGCGAAGTAGAAACATCCGTGGTGAATGGGCGCTCGCTGGTGGGAATCGGCGTTAGTCGTCATCCGCTCAGAGGACTCGACTATTTCCCTCTGCATAATGAAACGAACTATCTGTATTGCGGCAAAGGCCATCCGCTGTTCGATTGCCACCCATCGGAAATCGACACGCTGTTACAACAAGCAGAAGTGATCACCAGTAACTATATGCGGGATAAGGAAACTCGCAACGACGCACTGAATTATCAGAATACGGCCATCGCCTATCACGATGAGGGGATTGCGCATTTGATTTTATCCGGTGCCTTTATCGGCTACCTGCCCGAGCACTACGCCAGCAACTGGGTCAGCAAGGGACTGATTAAACCTATCTTGCCCGAGAAATATACTTACCAAATCCCGGTCATGCTGATCACGTTAAAAAACAACTCAGCGTCGCCACTGGCCAAGGCACTGATTAAAGAGATTAAGCGTTGTCATAGCCTTGCCCCATCATCCAATGCCAGTGTTGCCAAGGTTCAGGCGAAAAAAAACCGCTGAACTGGCAGCGGTTTCTTCAAATGTGGCGGAGAGATAGGGATTTGAACCCTAGATACGCTATTAACGTATGCCGGTTTTCAAGACCGGTGCTTTCAACCACTCAGCCATCTCTCCGTAAGTGGTGCGCATGATACCCAGCCGATCCCATGTTGTAAATACCCCAAAGAATCAAATGCACACTTGATCGCCAATCTGACACATTCATTTTCGCTTTGGCTGATTTTTCAGCCCTTTAGCTTTTCTGTTGCCCCTTTAGCTTTCCTGTTGCACAGATGCCAATGACTTTTCCTGCGTTTGCACCGTCTTGGGTTTTCGCATCACCAGATAAACCGCCATCGCAGCCAGCATAAAACCGACGGCACTCATCGCATCGAAGGTTTCATTAAATGCCAGCCAGGCTTGCAGCGCTGTCACCGGCGGCACCAGATAGAAAGTTGAGGCGACTTTCGAGGCTTCCCCGTGTCTCACCATATACAGCAACAGCCAGACTGCGGTCACAGACACCCCAAGTACCAGCCAGGCCAGAGTCAGGGTGAATGTCAGATTCCATTCCACCTGCATAGTTTCCATCGTCATCATCACAGGTGCGAACAAGAGCGCAGCCGTCAGGTATTGGTAAACCGATCCACCGACCAGATCAACCTGCTGGCAGAAACGCTTTTGATACAGTGTACCGAGCGTAATACCGAGCAAAGCGGTCGCGGCACACAAATAGGCGGCTATTTTATGATCTTCCTGCTGCCAGCTCATATTGCCCTGCAGTACCAAAGTAATGCCCATCAGTCCCACCAGCAGCCCCAGCCACTGTGATAGTGCCAGACGCTCCTGCCCCATTGCGACTAACAAGAGTGCCGTCAGTACAGGTTGTAATCCAACCAATAAGGCGCACAGGCCCGCTGGCATACCAAGGTAAATACCGTAATAGGTGCCGCCCAGATAAAAACCATGAATCAGTACACCCGCGACCATGCTGTGCAGCCGTGCGCGACCTGTCGGGAGCTGCCCGTTAAGTAAGTACAACAACACCATAAAAATCAGAATATTGAATGCCATGCGTATAAAAAGAAACGTTGCAGGTTCCGCATACGGCAGACCAAAACGGGCACCAATGAAACCCGTGCTCCACAGCATCACAAATATGAAAGGAATAAACCGAGCCACTGAGACGTCCTTCTGGTGATTATCACGATTTTCCACTACTGTAGATGGGTACAGAAAAAGTCGAAAGTGACAGTTTTATGATTTCTTTAGGGTACAGATGACACAAGCACAGCATGATCAGCCAAGTACAGAGGCCAAATACCGGCAAGTGATCCGGGAGCTGGCACTGCGTATGGAGCGCGGTGTGTATCAGGCTGGTGATAAACTCCCTTCGATTCGCCAGTTAAGTGAACAGCTCACGGTAAGCAAAAACACGGTTATACGTGCGTATCAGGAACTTGAAGCGGCTCAGAAAATTGAAGCGCATCCCCGCTCTGGCTACCGGGTTATCACTGCCGGACGGTCTGCCCCTCTGACGATGCAGGCCCCCGGCTTTGTCGATTTACTGACATTAAGCCGAACTATATTGCAACAGTCCCCGTCATCGTCTTTGCTGCCAACCGGCAGCGCGCACCCGAATACGCAATTTCCGGCCATTACCTCGCTGTATGCTGAAATTGGCCGCCATAGCCGTTACCAGACTCATCTGCCGAGCCATTATTTGCTCCCGCCAGGTGATGAGCAATTACGAAAGCAGCTGGTCACTGTTAACCAGTGGCTGGACATTTCGACCTCGCCCGATGACATTCTGATCACCCACGGCGCACAGCAAGGGATCAGCATGGCATTGCAGGTGCTGACCCAACCCGGCGATACCGTCATCGTTGATTCCCCCTGCTATTTCGGCAATCTGCTGCTGCTGGAATCACTTGGCCTGAAAGTGGTGGAGATCCCCTCTCACCCGCAGAGCGGGATGGATTTAACGCACCTGTCACTCGCTCTGGCGCAGTGGCCCGTCGCGGCGATTCTGATCAACCCGAGCTTCAATAATCCAACCGGCGCTGTGATGCCACGGGGTGAGCGCGAGCGCTTTCTCAGCATCACCGCAGGTATCCCCGTTATTGAAGATGATGTGTTTGGTGATCTGGGTTACGGCAAACGCCCGCCCGCACTTTACAGTCTGGATACCGATAACAGGGTGATCTATTGCAATTCGTTATCTAAAACGCTGGATTCTCGTTTGCGTATTGGCTGGATGCTGGCCGGACAGTATCAGCCGCTGATTGAGAAACGCCTGCTCGCAGACAACATGGGCAGCCTTAATCTGATGCAGTCGGCAGTGGCTGAGTTTTTAAAGACCGGCAAATACCGCACTCACCTCAATAAAGTCAGACGCTATTACCAGCGTAATCAACGTGCATTCAGTCAGCGTCTTTGCTCTGCGCTCGACAGCTATCCCTGGATGGCTGGCCAGTATCATTTACACCTGCCCGATGGCAGTTTTCTCTGCTGGCTGACGCTGCCCGAGCAGGCCGACAGCTATCAGCTTTATCAGCAGGCACTGGCGGCCGGGATCAGCCTGTTACCCGGCAACATGTTTTGCACTCAGGATCAGTATCGCCATTGTCTCCGGCTCAGCTATGCGGCATTCGAAGATAATTCGCACTGGAACTCAGGCGTGAAAAAGCTGGCACAGCTCATTGCCGAACATATCAGACCACTGATTGATAACACAGAGTAAGCATCGACTAGGCTTACTGAAAAGATCATTTTATTAAGGAAGATACCATGAGATTCCGACACCTTGCCTTCATCGGTGCATTGTTAAACGCATTGTCTTTTTCAGTGACATCCGCGCCTGGCATTGTCAGTACCGGTTCCAGTGAAGGCATGGCTTATCAGCTTGAAAAAGTGGCTGACGGCCTGTCAGTACCGTGGGGAATGACCTTTGTTGACCCAACAACACTGCTCATTACGCTGCGTCAGGGAAAGGCGGTACTGGTCGATACCCGCTCAGGACAGCAAAGAACCCTGAATGGCCTGCCCGACATTTATGCCCGGGGCCAGGGAGGTTTGCTGGATGTCACTGTATCCCCCAACCCCTCGGCAAATGACTGGATCTATTTTACCTACAGCAAACCGGTTAAAAACGGCAGCGCCACCACACTGGCAAGAGCCAAATTATCAGGCCAGACGCTCACCAACTGGCAGGATTTGCTGGTTTCCCGTTCGCACAGTGAGGCCAGCAAACACTATGGCAGCCGGATAGCGTTTGATATGAAAGGCCATGTGTTTTTCTCTGTCGGTGACAGAGGAAATCGCCCGAACGGGCAGGATCTGAGCAATCACGCCGCCTCAATATTACGTTTGAATCTCGATGGCACAGTGCCGAAAGACAACCCCTTTTATGGTCAGTCTGGTGCATCGGCAGAGATCTGGAGCTATGGTCACCGCAACCCGCAAGGCATCGCATTTGATACAAAGACAGACAGGTTATGGGAAATTGAACATGGCCCGCGCGGTGGGGATGAAATCAACCTGATCCTGCCGGGGCGCAATTACGGCTGGCCAGTTACCTCACACGGTAAAGAGTACTGGGGGCCGCTGGATGTCGGTGAGTCCAAAGAAAAAGCCGGTATTGAGTCACCGAAAAAAGTCTATGTCCCCTCCATTGCCCCCGGCAGCCTGATGATTTATCAGGGCAGCGCTTTTCCGGCCTGGCAGGGTAATCTGTTTGCCGGCGCACTGGTGTTACAGCACCTGAATCGTGTCGCCCTTAATGCGCAGGGAAATCCTGTCAAAGAAGAAAGGCTGTTTGAAGACTTGAATGAAAGAGTGCGCTCACTGGCGCAAAGTGCAGAAGGGATTATCTATTTCGGTACTGACAACGGCAACCTGTACCGCATTGTGCCCAAATGAAACAGCCCCCGCATAGTACGGGGGCTGTCGTTAGTCTGAGTGGATTACAGGTGCTCACCACGACGCAACGCATCAATACGTTTTTCCAGCGGTGGATGTGTCATGAAGAGTTCAGACAAGGTTTTCTTGCCGTTGATGCCGAACGCCATCATTGAACCTTCAAGGTGAGATTCCTGACTGACTTTCAGGCGCTCCAACGCAGCAATCATCTTCTCTTTACCAACCAGATGTGCAGAGCCTGCATCGGCTTTGAATTCACGGTGACGGCTGTACCACATGGTAATAATACTGGCCAGGAAACCGAACAGTAATTCCATAATGGTGGAAACAATGAAGTAGGTCATAAAACTGCCGCCCTCGCCTTCTTCGTTGTTGTTACTGACACCACTGACAGCACCCGCAATAATACGGGAGACAAAAATCACAAAGGTGTTCACCACCCCCTGTAGCAAGGTCATAGTCACCATATCACCATTGGCAATATGGCTGACTTCGTGTGCCAGCACGGCCTCCGCTTCATCGCGGGTCATGCTGTGTAACAACCCGGTAGACACTGCCACCAAAGATTCATCACGCTTGGCACCTGTTGCGAACGCATTGATATCCGGTGAATCATAAACAGCCACAGTCGGCATACCGATACCAGACTGCTTCGCCTGGCGTGCAACCGTTTCCATCAGCCAGTGTTCTGTTTCATTACGCGGATGTTCAATCACCATACCACCCACAGACCTGAGCGCCATGGACTTAGACATGAAGAGGGAAATCAAAGAGCCGCCAAAACCAAACAGCACTGCCATAACCAACAGGCCATTTAAACTGCCTGGCTGTAAATCAGTAACGGCATAGATAATATTGAGCACAATGCTGAATACCAGCATTACGGCAAGGTTGGTTGCCAGGAACAAGCCAATTCGCTTCATACCTTTCTTTTCTCCAACAAAGGTCTGGGTGTCAAATGCTTCTGCGCCTTCCTAATGGCTGGCGCATCAATAAGATGGTACTTATAGTATGGTCGTTCAATCTAAAAACAAGCGGAAGCAGGAAATTGTTACTTTTGGTAAGAGATATCCGCTTCTGAGACAGAAATCATGGTTTGCCCGATCAGCAGGGTCTTAGACTTTGGTCGTATTGTATAAGATGCCGCCATTCTCTATTGTCGTTGCGTATTCGAATTCACAGTATCTAACAAGGAGGCAAGATGGCTGACCAAGAAAACTACCAAGTCGCAATTGATATCCTGCGCTGCCATCTTGGCATGACGGCTGAAGAAGCCTGCGCAGAGCTGGGGATTGACCCAATCACGACTCAGCCAACTGAAGCCATTGAGCAGATGCCTTTACTCAGCGATAACTGATTTCCTTGTACCAAATGCTGGACTCAAAGCCTCCTTTTCGGAGGCTTTGTCATTTTTGCGTCATAATGTCCTTACGCAAGTTCTCATTCAGAATGTTTATGTGATACTAGTCCCAAAAATCATTCTGAACACTGTACAGGTAAATTATGAAAAAGCTCTATTCACACACTATGGATAGCGCCACTTCGCGCGAAGACGTGCGCACTCTGCTCATTCCCGTTGCTATGTTTATGGCTGTTGCCGTTATCGCGGCAATTGCAGCACTCATCATAAAAATCGAAGTGCTGCAACTGAGTGGCAATCTCGGCGAAAACTCTCTCGTGGAATATACTCAGGAACTTTATCTGTTTTTGACCAGCGCACTCTTTTTTGGCCTGGCCATGAAGCAGCCAGCACAAAAAGGCTTTGCTGTTCTGGTTTCCACGTTTTTTATGGTGCTGCTTATCCGGGAGCTGGATGGGCTGCTGGACCTTATCCGGCACGGTTTCTGGAAATTCCCGGCTGCCGTGGTTGCGGTGCTGGGGATGGCATATGCCCGTAAACATCTGCCGACAACACAACAGCCACTCAGTCGATACAGCAAACACGCCAGTTTCGGTCTGATGCTGGGCGGTCTGGCTACCCTGCTGGTGTTCTCACGCCTGTTTGGCATGGGAGAGATCTGGCAAACCGCGATGCAGGATAACTATATGCGAGAAGTAAAAAACCTGGCTGAAGAAGGGGTCGAGCTGCTGGGTTACAGTTTAATCCTGGCTGCGGCTATCTGGTATTGTTTGCCGGGCCTGGTCAACAAAAAACAACGCTATTAACAGCATGAAATGCAACAGCGCCGCCTTACTGGCGGCGTTGTCGTGTTATGTACCGTGCGATAAAATGGAAAAAAACGGTTTAAACCAAAAGATCCATATTCAGGTAGGCCGTTAAGTCCCGCTTGGCAATACCGGGCAAATAGGGGATTTCACCTAACTTTGGGGCGGGCAGGTAAGATTCAAGATACTTCAGGTTATCCTCATAACAATGGGTATCCGGATCAACAAGGTTTGCCACCCAACCGGCCAGCGTCAGGCCATCATTTTGAATCGCTTCAGCGGTCAGCATCGCATGATTCAGGCAACCCAGTTTCACCCCCACCACTAATATGACTGCCATTTCTTCCTGCTTTACCCAGTCAGACAGTTTCATTGTGTCGGAAAGAGGAACACGCCACCCGCCGGCACCTTCAACAAACACCACATCACTTTTTTGCTTCAGCTTTGATAAACCTTCAGACAATCTGGCAGGATCTATGCTAATACCTGCCTGCTTTGCTGCAATATGAGGCGCGATGGGCGGCTCAAACGTATAAGGGTTAACTTCTTCATACTGCAATTCTGGCTGGGAAGCGGCTTGTAAAAACAGTGCATCAGAATTGCGCATACCATAAGCGGTCAGCGTACTGCCTGATGCAATCGGTTTAAACCCTGCTGTTCTTTGCCCAGAGCGAACACAGGATTCAATTAAAGTACGGGTAACTACCGTTTTTCCTGCATCGGTATCCGTTCCTGTAACAAAAAATGCGTTAGACATTCGTGAACACTCCAAAACAAACTTGATACGTTGCGGGTAATTGACCCGTACTGTCGCGAAAACACGCATAGGCATTTTCGATCCGGTTCAGCGCCGTCCGGCCGAACATCCCTTGCCGACGCTGCTCCGACAGGTGAGTGGCACCTATCCCCTTAAGATCCTTCATTAAATCCAGTGCACGCTCATAATGCATAACCACTGGCTTAACCGATAACTCTGCCGCATTCAGCCCCGCCTCTGCCACGGCCTGTGAAAGCTGAGTGACAGAGTCAAACTGATTGACATGCCGCTGCGTATCAACCGATTGCCACGCGCGCTCAAGCTCAAACAATGTGCCTTCTGCCAGCGTGGTGATTCCAATCACCCCGCCCGGTTTGACAACCCGCTGCAACTCCCGCAGCGGAACGGCAAGATCTGAGCACCATTGCAGAGCAAGACTGGAAAAAGCCGCATCAAAGTGGTTGTCCGGAAATGGCAGCGATTCGGCATCAGCGACACAAAACACGCCTGCGCCATCACAGCGAGCTTTGGCCTGCGCCAGCATTTGTTCTGACAAATCAATGGCTGTGGTCTGGTAGTGCATGGCCTGCAGCTGGCGGGTGAAATACCCGGTTCCGCATCCGGTATCCAGCCAGTGGCTGCCTTCCGGCAGGCTGGGTAATGTATCCAGCAATTGGTGTCCCACCTGTCGCTGAAAAGCCGCCGATTGATCATATTGTTTTGCGGCTTTACCAAAACTGGCGGCAATCGCCTGCTTGTCTGAATCAGACAAGTTCTGATTCCGTGGCCTAACAGCCACTGCCGGACTGATTTCCTGCATCCTGTACCTCTTCAAAAGACGCATTCAACGATGTTGCCAACGCTTTGACTTGTTTCTCTGTATGGCTGGCAGACAGGGTAATACGTAATCTGGCCTGATTGACCGGCACTGTGGGCGGTCGGATAGCCGACACCCAAATGCCTTTTTCAGCCAGAGCTGCAGACAGGTTTATTGCCAGTTCACTGCTGCCCAGCAATACAGGTTTGATCGGCGTTTCTGTCGCAACCAGACCCACTTCCGGCAATAGTTCGTCTGCCAGAATATGTCCTAATGCTGCCAGCTTCTCCCTGCGCCAGTCTCCACTCTGGACCAGATCGCAAGCGGTACACAGTGCATGTGCCTGTGCTGGCGGCATCGCCGTCGAGTAGATATAATGCCGCGCAAACTGAATCAGATATTCTGCGACCTCATCGCTGCACAACACCGCCGCGCCCTGTATGCCGAAGGCTTTGCCAAACGTGACAATGCTGATCTCAGGCTTGATCCCCGCCAGCGCTGCACTGCCCCGGCCGCCTTCCCCCAGCACCCCGCAACCATGGGCATCATCAACCATCAGCCAGCTTTGTGAAGCACTGCACAGGGCTGAGATCGCCGCCAGCGGCGCCTGATCACCATCCATGCTGAACACGCCTTCCGTTACCACCAGAGTAGCGGCACAATCGCCTGACCCGGCTTTTAATAATGCATCCAAGGCATTGAGATCGTTGTGAGCAAAGCGGCGCATGAGCGCCGGTGATAAAAGGCCCGCTTCCATCAAAGAGGCATGATTCAGCTTGTCCTGGATCAGCCGGTCTGATTTGCCGAGTAAGGCAAACAGCACCGCCTGATTGGCACTGAATCCGGTACTGAATAACAAGGCTCTGTCGTACCCCAGCCAATCCGCCAGCCGCTGCTCAAGCTCTGCATGCGGTACCTGATGCCCGGTCACCAAAGGTGAACCGCCACTGCCTGCGCCATAAACAGACAACCCCTGCTGCCAGGCCGCGATCAATTCCGGGCACTGAGCCAGTCCCAGATAATCGTTGCTGGAAAAGTTAATATGCGCTTGTTGTTTACCGGCAAACTGCACGCAGGATGGCTGCCTGCTGAGTGGCTTTCTCTGACGATACAGTCCCTGAGTCTGTCGCTGACTCAGGGACTGTGATATCCGGGAATTAAAGAGAGGCATCGTAGAACAAGTCATCCTCTGCCGGGCGGGCAGCCACACGCTGTGCTACCTGACCAAGCAGTTCATGTTCCTGATACTCATCCGGCTTAGCGGCTTTTTCCTGCCGGTTAATACCCAGCTTGTTAAACAACTGCATGTCTTTGTCTTCTTCCGGGTTAGGTGTGGTCAGCAGCTTGCATCCGTAGAACACAGAGTTAGCGCCCGCCATAAAGCACAGTGTCTGAGTTTCTTCACTCATTCCCTCACGACCAGCCGACAAGCGAACAGCGGAAGCCGGCATCATAATGCGGGCAACCGCGATGATGCGGACAAAGTCCAGCGGATCGACATCATCCACGCTATCAAGCGGCGTCCCTTTAACTTTCACCAGCATATTGATAGGTACGCTTTCCGGGTGCACCGGCAGGTTCGCCAGCTCAACCAGCAGGCCTGCCCTGTCACGCGCACTTTCGCCCATTCCTATAATCCCTCCGGAGCAAATCTTCATACCGGCATCACGCACATGTGACAGCGTATCCAGACGATCCTGATAAGTACGGGTGGTAATGATATTGCCGTAATACTCAGGCGAGGTATCCAGATTGTGGTTATAGTAATCCAGACCGGCATCGGCCAGCGTGCTGGCCTGATCGCCGGTAATCATGCCCAGCGTCATACAGGTTTCCAGCCCCATAGACTTCACACCGCGTACCATTTCCAGCAGGTACGGCATGTCGCGCTCTTTGGGGTTTTTCCAGGCTGCGCCCATACAGAAACGTGTCGCACCCGAGCTTTTGGCTTTTTCTGCCGCATCCAGCACCCGCTCAACTTCCATCAGGCGTTCACGGTCAACGTCGGTGCGGTAGTGGGCACTCTGCGGGCAGTATTTACAGTCTTCCGGGCAGGCGCCGGTTTTGATCGACAGCAGGGTGCTGACCTGAACCTTGTTGGGTTCATGATACTGACGGTGAACTTGCTGCGCTTCAAACACCAGATCCATGAAGGGTTTTTCAAACAGCGCCTGAACTTCTGCAACGCTCCAATCGTGTCTCACTTCCACGTGTAAACCTCTTTATTTGTTCTTATTACCCGCAGATTGATCACGATAACCGTAACAATTCCACGGGTTTGAATACTTGCAAGTCTACTTTCAGTAAGTACACTGTCAACCACAAAGAAAATACAGGGTTTACATCTGTGCAAAATATCACCATCAAAAAGAACTCCTCCAACCACTTCACGGCTTCACAGGTGGATTTGGACTACGATCGTCAGCATGTCTGGCACCCGTACACCTCCACCATTAACCCCCTACCCTGCTACCCAGTGACTCATGCTGATGGCGTGACCCTGTATCTGGAAGATGGCCGGGAACTGATTGATGGTATGTCTTCCTGGTGGTCGGCGATTCACGGTTACAATCACCCGGTACTGAATCAGGCCGCACAGGATCAGCTGGGCAGGATGTCGCATGTCATGTTCGGCGGCCTTACCCACCAGCCTGCGGTTGAATTGTGCCGCAAACTGATTGCCATGACGCCTGAGCCTCTGCAGCAGGTATTCCTGGCAGATTCCGGTTCAGTGTCGGTGGAAGTGGCTTTGAAGATGGCGCTTCAGTACTGGCACGCAAAAGGTGAACCACGGGCAAAATTCCTGACACTGCGGCATGGTTATCACGGTGATACCTTTGCCGCTATGTCGGTCACTGATCCCGATAACTCAATGCACAGCCTGTATAAAGGATTTCTGCCAGAGCATCTTTTTGCAGATTCGCCCACGCTCGGATTTCATGACGAGTGGGATGAGAGTGATATTGCAGACTTCGCTGCCAAACTCGATGATCATCATCAGGACATTGCCGCTGTCATCCTGGAACCTGTCGTTCAGGGCGCAGGAGGAATGCGTATCTACCACCCTGCTTTTCTTCGTCGTGTGCGAGAATTGTGCGATGTCTATGGTGTGCTGCTGATTGTCGATGAGATTGCGACTGGGTTTGGCCGGACAGGCAAACTCTTCGCCTGTGAACATGCCGGCATCAGCCCGGATATCATGTGTGTCGGTAAAGCATTGACCGGCGGCTATATGACCCTGGCTGCAACCCTGACCACCAAGCACCTTGCCGACACAGTGTGCAGCGGTGCTGCAGGCTGCTTTATGCACGGCCCAACTTTCATGGGCAATCCGCTGGCCTGCGCCGTGGCCAATGCCAGTCTGTCTTTGCTGGAAACAGGTGAATGGCAGCAGCAGGTCAGCCAGATTGAAGCGCAACTGGCCGAATTACTGCCCGTGGTCGCTCAGTCTGACAAAGTGAAAGCCATTCGCTGGCTCGGTGCAATTGGTGTGGTGGAGTTGTATGAACCTGTGGACATGGTCACGATACAGCAAAGTTTTGTAGACAATGGTGTCTGGATTCGTCCATTCGGTAAACTTATCTACATCATGCCGCCATTTATCATTAATAATCATCAGCTTAACAAACTGATTTTCGCCATTTTACAATCATTGCACTAATATCGAAAAACAGACAGATCCTCATGTTTGACCAGATATACTCTATGTAAGAGTCATTGTAAGGCCGTCATATACACCGCACCATTTAGCGGCCTTTTACAAACATGCTGTCAGAAGGCCAAGTATGATGCAGTTACCCCTTTTCCCGCTCAGACTCTATGTGTTGCCGGGAGGCGTTAGTAAACTGAGAATTTTTGAGCCCCGCTATACCCGCTTAGTGACATTGGCGATGTCATCAGGCGATGGTTTTGGCTTGTGCATGAAAGATGGTGATTCTCTGTGTCATTTCGGCACCCGGGTCGAAATCACAGATTTTGAACAATTACCTGACGGATTACTGGGCATCACTATACGGGGTATAGAAAAATTCGTTATCAACAATCACTGGCAGGAAAAAGACGGCCTGAGATTTGGCGAGGTCAGTGCGATAAAAAACTGGACACCCAGTTCCACCCGCTTCATCGACAAACCCATTGCCAATAGCCTGGAAGCCTTGTTTGATGAATATCCCGATTACGCCGCGAATTACCCGGATCCCGACTTTACTGACATGGCCTGGGTCTGCCAGCGATGGCTTGAAATCTTGCCATTAGAAACTAATCAAAAACAATGGTTTATGAGCCGGAATGACCATCGTGCAGCGCTGTCTTTCCTGCACAATGTGATAGATGAAGAGCTCAGGCACGACGATATATAGCGCCGCCGTTTAACCTCGCCCCTCGCGGGCTAACCGCTGATCAACCATACGGCGATAAACGGCAGATAACACCTGCCGGATGCCGGAAAGCCCCATCAGCCAGGCCACAGGCCGCATCCACCAGATTTGTTTAAGCAGCAGTATATAGGCATCCATTTCCTTGTGAACCGCCCCGTTGTTGTCCTGAACGTGCAGCTCTCTCAGCGCTTCGTCGGGCACAATGCCCATCGCGGCCAACTCTTCATCTTTACCGGTAATGTCGTACCATTCCACCAGATGCGGATGCTGACCCAGCCAGGATTCATACCATTTCCGGTCGCGGACACAGGTCGGGCAGGCTCCGTCATAAAACACAGTGATTTTGCTTGTTTTCATGAAGGTTCTCCTGATTGCCGGACGCTTACTTTAAGTCTGGCTGATAACGGGTAATAGGCATAAAAAACGCAGCGAACGGGTAGTTTGCTGCGTTTTACCAAAGTTGCATCTGAAAGCGGCTAGCCTTCTTCAGTCAGCTTCACCAGCAGATGGCCATCATACATGGCCTGCTTCACCAGCGCGGCGGCAGGCATGGTCGCCTGGGTATAAAAACTGGTTTCTTCAATACGCAGATCCTGATTGTACACAGGCAAAGACTGGCTCTTTACACACTCAATAATGGCGGGATACAACACCGATTTGGCCTGATTGAATTCGCCGCCGATCAGCACCTTCTCAGGGTTGAACAGATTAACCATAATGGCAATGGCCCGGCCTAAGTGGAAGCCCAGCTCAGTGATCACCTGATATGCCAGCGGATCGCCCTGCACGGCAGCCTCGCAAATGGTTTCGATAGTCAGTTCTTTGCCGTACAATGATGACCCTTCCCCCAAGGCCAGGCGGGATTTCACCTGCTGCCTGACGGCCTGTAAACTGGCTACCGTTTCCAGGCATCCTTTATTGCCGCAATAACAGGGAAGACCATCAGGTTGGATCTGAATATGGCCCAGCTCGCCGATGTTGCCAATCCGGCCCTGTAACACTTTGTTATCCAGAATGATGCCTGCACCCACCCCATGATGAATGGAGATCAGAATAGAATTCGCCACATCTTTGGCATTGCCGAACAATTGCTCGGCCAACGCCCAGGAACGGGTATCGTTGCCGATAAAAACCGGCAGGCCCGTTGCTTCATGAATTGCCGGCCCTAAAGGTAAATCTTTCACTTCATAGTGTGGCATTTGCAGCACCATGCCTTTATCGGAATTCACCAAGCCCGGTAAGGAAACGGCAATGGCGGTAATGCGATCCAGCTGCTTGGCGTGGCGGGCAAAAAAGCTTTCAATTTCACCGAGCAGCTTTTGCAACACATCATTTTGCGCCAGTTCTTCGATATCCTGACGCTCCTCGAACAGTATGTCGCCACCCTGCTCATGCAAGGCAATGGTCAGGTAACCCCGGCCAAGACGAATACCTAAAAATTGCCAGCCATCATTATCGGGTACTAAGCCAATGGCCGGACGGCCGCGATTGCCTGATTCCTGAATTTCAGCTTCTTTGATCAGATGCCCGTCAAACAGCTCACGGGTGATTTTGGTAATACTGGCTGGCGCTAACTGGCTCTTTTTCGACAGCTCGATACGGGAAATAGGCCCATACTGATCGATAAGTTTGTAGACGCTTCCGGCATTGTTTCTTTTGATATGATCGATATGACCGGGTTGAGCGACATACATGCTCTGGATCCTCAAAGGTTAACGAATACGCAAGAAATTGAATTTTTTTACTTTGCGAAGTAATTGTGAAGCCCCTTGTGCCAAGGACGTGAACCCAGTCACGACCAGCCTGTCCCTTTTGGTCTTCGCATTACCGGGCCGGACAAACAAGCAGCATGATTGAAAGATATGTGGCTCTAGAGACAATGACGCAGGGTTCTGACATAATACGCGCCCTTTGAGGTTCAGGGTACCAAAACACCCTTTTTCACGTTAACTTGATTGATTGTTTTGAGGTCAGCCGTGTACAAAATCAATGAAATCTTTGAAACCATCCAGGGTGAAGGTGTTTTCACAGGCGTGCCGGCTATTTTTGTCCGTCTGCAAGTCTGCCCTGTCGGCTGTGCCTGGTGCGACACAAAACAAACCTGGAGTGCCGAGCCTCAGGACGAAGTTAACGTCAGCGCTATGCTTACCAAGCAGGGCGACTCGCCAAGCTGGACGTCTCTGGATGCCGGCGGCATTGTCAACCTACTGATTGAGCAGGGATACACAGCTCGTCATGTCGTAATTACCGGTGGCGAACCTTGTCTGTATGACTTACGCCCGCTGACTGAACAGCTGGAAGCCAACGGCTTTGGCTGCCAGATTGAAACCAGTGGCACTTACGAGGTGCTGGCCACAGACAAGACCTGGGTGACTGTCTCGCCGAAAATTAACATGAAAGGCAAGCTGCCGGTCCTGCCCGGCGCACTGTCACGCGCTAATGAAATCAAGCACCCTGTCGGGACGCAAAAGGATATCGACCAGTTAGATGCGCTGTTAGCCGGCGTGCCGCTGCAGGACAAGGTTACCATCGCCCTGCAGCCCATCAGCCAGAAAACCAGAGCTACCGAACTTTGCATTCAAACCTGTATTGCCCGGAACTGGCGCCTGTCTATCCAGACACATAAATACCTGTCGATTGCCTGATTAAGCTGACACCTCAGCCCCACCTGTTTTCGGTCGTCTCAATTCTTAGATGCTGTCTCAACAGATGAGACGACCCATAGAGTTTTACATTCCCCTGCCCGCCGTTTACCTATACTCAGCCCAAACACCGAAACCAATCCAGCCGCCTATGATCGGCCATGAGATTGGTATAACACGTGCTGCATTGAGTATTCAGGGGAAATGTTATGCGCACCTATCTGAGACTTGGTCTGAGCCTGTTTCTGGCTGGACTGCTTTCTGCGTGCGGTGGCGGCGGAGATGATGCAGGCATTCAACCTGCTGAGCTGCCACCCGTCAAAACCAAATTTACCGTCACTGTCGACTTGCCTGCCGGGTTGATGACAGCACAGCAAAGGCTGAGCTGGAGTCCTGTCAGCCAGGCTTATGCGGCCACACCGGATCTGTATCAGGACAACTTTGCTGTACTGTTTATCAATCAGCAGGGCAAAGTGATGGGTCAGGGTGACATCACCAGTTTTGCGATGACAGACGGTAACTACAGTATTGAAGCTCAGGTGCCACTGCTGCTGCATGGCGTGCTGGTGCTGGATCTCAATGGCGTGCCGCAATTTGCCATCGGCGACGACTTACCGACCAATCTCTTCATGACACCGTTAACGGACACCGAGATCGCCCTGTCCCTGAAAACCACACTCGCCTACCGTGCGTTGATAAAACGCGTCGCCACAGACGGCCATTGGGGCATATTTGGTGAAACTGTCAGTGACCCCAGTAATATCGATGTCCGGGATGCCGGCGATTTCGTTAATGAGCTGGCTGATGAACTGAGTGTCACCCTGATCCCCAAACTGGGGCTCAATGGCGTCAGCCTGAGCAATCTGATGTCGCTCAGCATAGTCAACGACATCCTTGAAGGCATCATGACCCGCAAATACACTGAGCTGACGGCACAAAAAGACGAGATAGCCACCATCTTCAACTCGGGTTTCTGGCGACTGGCCAGCCACAGCTCAAACACCGGCAGCACGCTAGAAGCCGATATGATGGACTACAGCAGCCCGGATACCGCTGACAATGAAACCCGTCAGATCGACTGGCGCTGGACCAAAAATGGCGACAGTGATATCACATTGACGGAAGATTTCACCTACCTCAGCGAACAAGGGTTGGTTCAGTTCGACAGCAAAGAAGACGCGATTAAAGGCCAGATCCTGACCTCCAGCGGATGGAAAGATCTGTACGAGTATTTCAAGGTGCTGATTTCGTCCAGCAGCACCGCCAGCATGACAGATGCCGGACTCGAAGAAGCCGATGGCCGCAACATCACCATGCGGGTCAACAGCTATTCACTGGCGGGCCTGAAAATGCATGATTTTCTCACCACCAAAGAAAACCACTTCATGACCCGCTACGTGCCCGCCGACACCACCTTTGGCGAGGCTGCCAAAGGCTACTATTTCACCTGGAATCCGGTGGCTACCCGTATGCTGCTGTGTAACACACAGGTCGGTGGCGACGAGTGTACTGTGGCGCCCAGAGACAACCCGACCGTCCCCTACACAGCCCTTGAGGATATAGTATCGGTAGAAGGCGCTGGCAGTATTGAGCAGGTCAACGGTTACCATCTGACCGATAACGTCGTGGTGGAGTTGGTACTTAACGGCACGCATCAGGCCAACTACTGGGTCAATGTCGGCGGTGATGACTGGATTGTAGTTGAAACCGGTATCTGGGGTGCGGTGTCGACCCTGGGCAAAGAGATGTTCCAGTTCGCCGTACCTGATGTTGTCAAACAACTTGCCAACCATTACCCCTTTGATACGCCCTACTTATTTTTGGTCGTCGAACAAGGGGCGGTCCATCAGGGCGAGGCCATTCTGAAAGACACCGACTACCACTTTGCCGGCTTTAATAACGCCGCCAAAGACGAGATCTATGCGGTGACTTCCCGTGACAATCTGCCTGCTTTTGGCGACTGCAGCTTTGGCAATACCTCCCCTGCCACTGAAGATCAGTTCCTCAATTCTGTGACCGAATGTGGCGGCGATGAGCGTTTCGTCACAGACAGTGTCAACAGCCTGGTTGATCAGCATCTGGTACAAATCTCCACTGACCCGAGCTCGCTGGGCGAGCTGGAAACCCTGATCCTGAAAAGCGACAACACCTGGGAGTATTACCTCAACACCGTTTTGCAACCGGGCAGCAGCAATCGTAGCTGGCTGTTGAATGACAAGGGTTTCCTGCGCCTGACTGAAAACAGCAATGATACCTTCAGCGATTACCAGTTATGGGCGCTCACCCACAAGAAATACCAGGATCGTCCGATTCTGGCCGTCAAATATTACAGTCAGAGTGACTTAGGCGGGGCCAATAACAGCGTCATTGATAACCTGATGACCAAGCAATATACCCCCGACACTCTGGTTGCCTGCACCGCCAACGATTCTGGCTGGAACAGTGGCAGCCAGATGCCTGCAACAGCAAAAACCAAGGCTGCCTTCACCAGCCAGGCAGCCAGCTGTACCGTCAGCTGGGAAGGGAGAACCCCCCGCTTCACCCAGAACATGCTGGCAGGTAAAGCCCTGACGTTCAGCGATACCTCCCGTCATTTGGTATTAAATGCGCAGGCAGACAGCCAGAGCGGCTTTAATACCGGTCGCTACAAAGACAGCGACGGCTGTGGCTTTGACATCCCGATCCGCTGGAAACTCGAAGCGGATGGCACTCTGTATTACGAAAATGCCATGTCTCAGGCGCAGATTGATGAAACCTTCAGCAATGGCGCGAAAAAATTCCCGACCGGCAACTTCAAAGAGTGGATAAAAGTCTCAGATACCGATGGTCTGGCATTCACGGTCAAAGGCTTCAATCATTTCACCCGCTGGCAGAGTGCGACACCGGCTCTGGGTGCAGACGACGGCGAGATGTGGAGCGATCTGGTTGCGCTGATCCCGGCAGCGAATGTGCCGGCCTTTACGGTGCAGTCCCCCACAGAAGCCCCGCTTCCTGACAGCCCGTACCCCGGCACCATATTAAGGGACGAACAAACATGCGACTTAACACCGCCGGCGACACCCGCGCCTTAGGTTAAAAATCACTCTGGCGGTCTTAAACCGGCCGTCAGAGTTGCCTCAGCGATTATTTAATCAACACAAAACACGACACAATGTGATTATTTCCCATCAGGTAACGCATCAAGGCTTGATGCTTGTGTCAAGACAGGTAATATTGCTGTTTTGGACAGTAAATTAAGCACAGCACTCAGTCGTGCCTAAACGGAGAATAATGACATCATGACTTACGCGCCTGTTTCAGACGTACTGAGCGGTAAGATTGCGGTAGACAGTGAAATCACTGTACGCGGTTGGATCCGTTCACGTCGGGATTCCAAAGCCGGAATCTCTTTCCTTGCCATCTATGACGGCTCTTGTTTCGACCCGATTCAGGCCGTGGTCCCGAATGCACTGAATAATTACCAGGAAGAAGTCCTGAAGCTGACAACTGGCTGTTCGGTGGAAGTAACGGGTAAAGTGGTTGCATCTCCGGCTCAGGGTCAGGACTTCGAACTGGCAGCGACTGACGTCAAAGTGGTTGGCTGGGTAGATGACCCAGACACCTACCCAATGGCGAAAACACGCCACTCGATTGAGTACCTGCGTGAAGTGGCCCACCTGCGTCCGCGTACCAATGTGATTGGCGCGGTTGCCCGTGTGCGTAACTGTCTGTCTCAGGCCATTCACCGCTTCTATCACGAGCAGGGTTACTTCTGGGTCTCTGCACCGCTGATCACTGCCGCTGACGCAGAAGGTGCCGGTGAGATGTTCCGCGTGTCTACGCTGGATCTGGAAAACTTGCCACGTACCGAACAAGGCAATGTCGATTTCAACGAAGATTTCTTCGGCAAAGAGACTTTCCTGACGGTTTCCGGCCAGCTGAACGCTGAAGCCTACGCCTGTGCTCTGAGCAAAGTGTACACTTTCGGCCCGACTTTCCGTGCTGAAAACTCCAACACCAGCCGTCACCTGGCTGAATTCTGGATGGTTGAACCAGAAGTGGCATTCGCGGATCTGAACGATGTCGCTAAACTGGCAGAAGACATGCTGAAGTATGTGTTCAAAGCCGTGCTGGCTGAGCGCCGCGATGATCTGGAATTCTTCGCACAGCGCATCAACAAAGAAGCAATCACCCGTCTGGAGAAATTTGTAGATTCTGATTTCGCTCAGGTTGACTACACAGATGCCATTGAGATCCTGAGAGCGTCCGGCCGTCAGTTCGAGTTCGACGTTGAGTGGGGTATCGACCTGTCTTCTGAGCACGAGCGTTATCTGGCGGAAGAGCACTTTAACGCGCCTGTTATCGTGAAGAACTACCCGAAAGACATCAAAGCCTTCTACATGCGTATGAACGATGATGGCAAAACAGTAGCGGCCATGGATGTTCTGGCACCTGGCATTGGTGAAATCATCGGTGGTGCACAGCGTGAAGAGCGCCTGGACATTCTCGATCAGCGCATGCGTGCAATGAACATCGACCCGGAAGATATGAACTGGTACCGCGATCTGCGCCGTTACGGCACTGTACCACATGCCGGTTTCGGCCTGGGCTTTGAGCGTCTGGTTTCTTACGTAACCGGTGTGGCTAACGTTCGTGACGTAATTCCATTCCCACGTACACCGCGTTCCGCGAACTTCTAATCAGTCATTTATTCGGCTGATATCAAACCCTGCCAGCTTTCGCTCGCAGGGTTTTTTCTTGCCTGATCGACCACACCTTCGCCACTTAAGACAATATTCAGACAAATACTGGCTGTTATCGCGTGATGGCAGACTATCCATTAAATGTTCACCCAGAATTGACGCACTCTTTATATGGAATTATGTCACCCAATCCATCTGACTTATTAAGCGTAAAATATACTCTGTGGGCATAAATAATAATCGCTGATTTCAGCTTTGCTTACTTTTTCTGCCACTAAATTTGCATTCTTTGAGGAATTTCAAATCCCCGGTATTTGCCTTGTGCGGTTAAATACCCCTCATCTAGAGTTGAGTCAGACGTGTCACATAATTAAAAGAACTGCTAACAGTTCAACAATGCTGCCATCTATTGCGTTACGAAGAGGGACAACTCATGCGTAAAAATCGCCAGGTTAATGACCGGGAAGTGGTGCTTGATCCTAATGCTCAATTAGTGACAACAACAGATCTGCAAGGTGTCATTACCTATGCCAATGACGAATTTGTAGAAGTCAGTGGCTACAGTTTTGACGAGCTCGTCGGGCAACACCACAATATTATTCGCCACCCGGACATGCCCAGGGCGGCCTTTGGTGACCTGTGGAGCCACCTGAAAGCAGAAAAACCCTGGCGGGGCATTGTTAAAAACCGCTGCAAAGACGGCAGTCATTACTGGGTGGATGCTTACGTCACCCCGCTATACCAAAACAATCGGGTTTCTGGCTATCAGTCCGTACGCCGCAAGCCTACTCAGGACATGGTCAACACAGCTACGCATGTCTATCAGCAACTGAACAATGACAAAAATCCTTATGGATTCCGTCTGTCCAGCTGGGCCAAGCTGGGGTTGTCTGCCCTGCTCACCGTGCTGTGCGTGGCATTTACGCACTTTTATATCCCTCAGTTCGAATTCCTATCCGCTGCTGTTCCATTGATCTTCATTGCGATCCTTTGTCGGGGTGAACTATTTGCTGTACCCCGTTTTTTTCAGCAGTTGTCGAATAACTATGATGCCCTCACCCGGATTGTCTACAGCGGTGATGACATGACATCCATTGCCGATTTCCATCTGAAATTAAACGATGCCCGGCTGAAAACCGTGCTGGGCCGGGTGGATGATGCGGCGCTGACCATTCGCGAAGTCACAGATGAACTCACCAGTGTCACTCTATCCACCCGAGACTCGATCTCCAATCAGGACAAAGATACCCAGCATATCGCCACATCCATTACCCAAATGTCGGCTGTTGCCACGGAAATTGCACAGAATACTCAGTTAACGACAGACAAAGTGCTCACCGCGCAGCAAAAATGCGCTAACACCACCAAAGTGTTGCAACTCACGCAAAACAACATCAATGACCTGGCCAAAGACACCGAAAACGCGGCACAAACCGCCCAGTCACTGGTGAAGGTGTCGGAACAGATTGAAACCATGATGATGGAAATTCAGGGCATTGCAGAGCAAACCAACCTGCTGGCACTGAACGCTGCTATCGAAGCGGCACGGGCTGGCGAACAAGGGCGGGGGTTTGCGGTCGTGGCAGACGAAGTGCGCGCTTTGTCTCAGCGTACCCACGGTGCGACAGAAAATATTCAAACCAGCATTGTCAACATCAACGCTACCCTGAACCAGTGGCAGGCAACCTCTTCCGAGAGTATTGAGAAAACTCAGCAATGTGTCGCCCATACCAATGATACGGCAGCCAGTATTCTGGAAGTGGTGTCCATGGTGGATGAAATTGCTGATATTTCAACGCAAATTGCCGCAGCGGCGGAGGAACAAGGCACTGTGGCCCAGGAGATCAGTAACAACGTCCATCAGATTTCCACCTCCTCGTCTGAAAACCTTGTGATGATGTCGCGCATGGAACAGGCCGCAAACCAAATGCGCGAGAAAGTGACGTTTCTGGAAGGCTTGAGTAAATCCTTCGGTTAACCCTTTCCCCCTGAAAAAGCAGTGCTATACCCGACCACTGCCCGTAACCCCCCAAGGCCGCGATGCGGCCTTTTTTATGGTTGCGATTGAGATGAGCAATATTGTCCAAGCAATCAGTACACATTTTGTTTAACCTGTCTTTATGCCATCACTCAGGAGGACAGGAATGAAACCGGACAATAGCTTTCAATTTATTACCAGCCCTCATCTGGCTGGCGTTACCCTGCTTCATGCCACAATGAGTGACTTTTCCTATGACAAACACGCTCACGAAGAATATGCCATTGGTGTGACCCTCAAAGGACGGCAGGATTTCTTTTGCCAACGGGCTTTTCATCGCAGTCCGCCTGGCGGGGTGCTGATATTTAACCCGGAAGACGTCCATGACGGCTGTTCCGGCGATACTCAGGAGCTTGAGTACCGGATGTTATACATACATCCGGAGGTATTTATTCCCCAGTTCAGAGCCTTAGGTGTACGTCAGGGGCAACTTCCCAGAATCAGCGGTACCTTACTTGACGATATGATTTTGCGTCAGCAGACGCTGAAGCTCTCTGCGCTGATGGAAAATCCGGCCACCACAAACATAGAACTGGAATCGGGACTGTTTCAGCTTTCACATTCGCTGGTACGCCGAGGCGGACAGCTGAATGAACAGCCACCCACGAATCGTATCGACACACTGTTACTGCGGGCGAAAGAGTATATACATGCGCATCTGAACCAGAACATTTCCATCGATGATATTGCCAGCGCGGCCACTATGTCGAAGTACCATTTTATACGGCTGTTTCGCTCCCAGTTTGGGATTACACCCCATCAATACGTAATTAATTGCCGGATTAACAATGCACGAAAAGCACTGGAGACGGGCGAGTCCGTGATTGATGTCGCAACAGATTGCGGATTTTCTGATATCAGCCATTTAAACCGCCGATTCAAACGCAGTTACGGCATGACACCCAAACAATATCAATTACAAATAACACGCTAACAACTTTCAACTGGATAAAAATATGCTTGAGATCTGGCTATATGCATTTTCAATAATGTATTCACCTGGTCCTGTAAATCTGCTCAGCTTTAATACAGGACTGAATAATAAAACAAATAAGAATACAGGTTTTTTCATGGGCGTGAGTTTCGCCATGTTAATTCTTTTCCTTTCATTGAGCTTTCTCAGTCACTCGGTTGTTCATGAAACCATTATTCCATATATCAGTATTCTGGGCTGTACTTATATGCTTTTTCTCTCCTGGAAGTTGTTCACATCAGGACGAGAACCGGATAATACATCCGCTGCCTTGCCTGATCTGACATTCCGGGATGGGCTGATGCTTCAGTTACTGAACCCGAAAGGTTTTATTGCCTGTCTGCCCATTGTGACCATTCAGTTTCCGGCACTGAATATTGTCGGATTAAAGGCATTGGTTATTTCTATTGCATTATCTGTGTTCGCTTTCGGTGCGCCCTTAAGTTATTCACTCACCGGGAAACTGATAGGAAAGCGTATCAGCAGCACAGATCTTTTCAGATATTTCCAATTATTCATGGCTTTTTTATTAGCTTATGTTGCGATGAAAATGGCCTATACACATATTTACATTGATTTATTCAAGCACCTTTAAATTCATTCATCCTTTAAATGCGAGTTGAAAAATTAATGAAATTCGATACTAAACTAGCCATTGTTGTTGCCGATTTCTTCTGAAAAATTGAAAAGGTCAGTTTTGTATTTAATGATTGGATTGCAACTATGATGGATGAGAGTTACCTCTTATTGTCTTTGATTACGGATTCAGCACCTTTAATCAAAGTGGGTAACTCTCTCCATTTAAAATTGAAGTGTCAGATCTAGTCAGAACTAATACAACTTATGCTTTAGACCAAATACGTGTATTTAAATCCAAAGCATCTATCAACCCCATCAATAGCTTTAACTCAGAGAAGATATCTTTTACGGTATTAAAATCAGTTGCCGAATCCGATAGCTTAGGTTCAAAATATTTCATATCGCCGCCAGAAACTGAGATGAATAACTTTCCTTCAACAAAAGACAGTGCCAAGTACTTGCCTGTGTTTTCACGAAATGCCACAACCCGCTGCATGAAAGCAGGAGTCAGTAGATATCTTGCTTCGACCTGATTGGTGCTATGGACATCGAAATATCGCTCAAACTCTGGATCTTCCAGCCGAACCAAGTTGTGGGGCGTACCCACAAAACCCTGTTTGATATTCTCAAGAAACGAATCATCTTTACCTTTGTCAATTGAGACAAAAGTCTGACTATTAAAATGCTTATTACAATCTGCGATGATGACCATGCCTCGGAATCTAGTCTGCATGTATGTTTTTGTTTTTCCGCCGGCAGTTCTCCTTTTGACTTTATATTTGGTGTGAATTTCCGACATTTCTATTGCAGTCTGCCCTATTTTCCCACTGATAAAGTCTTCGCCCTCAAACTGACTATATCCACCTGGAGAAAGACCACTTCTGTCATAAACCTCCCGTTCAATACTGCCTGTCGGGTTATACTCAAGCGAATCATCAATACTTTGAATGATTCTGGAAATTACTTTCTGCTTATAAACAACGCGATACTCATTCCACTTCATTTGATAAATTAAACCTAATATAGCCAGAATGATACCAACACACACCATGATGATATTCGGGTCAATATAGGTTCCAAAAAGTACAATGGTACCAATGATCACTGCCAATACGCCGACAAAGACACACATATCCCGTGTGACAACCACATCACAACGCTCTTGTTCAATCACTGCGAGCTGTGGTTGTAAATCCTTTTCAAAGACACTTTTCAGATCATCAATATTCATCGGGCATCCTTATTTGCACGATTCTCAAATAATTCGGCTATATCAGGAAGTTGTGTCTGTGCTTCTGGAATATCAAAAAGAATTCTTTGCGTAAGCCCCATTCTGCGAGCAAATATATTAGACGGAAACATTTCAATACCGTTATTCAGATCAGTCACCGCAGCATTGTAAGCACGCCGCGCTGCTGCAATCTGCTCTTCAGTCTCGTTAATGCTTCGTTGTAGTTGGCTGAAATTGTTGCTGGCTTTCAAGTCCGGGTAAGCTTCCACCATGATGTTAAAATGAGAAAATACCTGATTCAGACGCCGGTCGAGTTCAGGTTTTTTTTCTCCAGTTACCATATCGCTCTGAAACCTGGTCCGAAGTTCTGTCAGTTCGTTCAGCACTTCTCTTTCATGAGACATGTAAGCTTTGATCGTTTCCACCATATTCGGAAGCAAATCAAAGCGCTTCTTTAACATCACATCAATTGTCGAATCAGCATTATCAACCTGATTCTTACGAGCGATCAGACCATTGTAAATAGCCACTCCAAGAAAGAGCACAACCACAATGAATCCGACAGCAAACCACATTCCCATCATTATCTTCTCCTACAATCATGATCAACCGGACAGTTTTTCAGAGTCCCTGACTGGAAAAACGGTTGAGGCCTTGAGACACAGGAGGGTACAACATGACCGGATGACATTGGCACTGACAAAATTCCTGAAATAACAGTAAAAGTGACGGTTTTAATGCCACTGGGCAGTAAGTCACAATCCCTCGCTCTGTTCACGCTGCAGCATGCTGTTCTCAGAAAATGATGTATTACTGCGGGAACATGGTAAAATCGTACGTTTTTTATATCTGCCCCAAATGCCCTACATTGAGCGAGCAACAGTAAACGCATGAATTTAAAGAAGATTAACGAGTATCCGAAATACTGGGCCGAGTGCTATGGAACAGCGCCGTTTCTGCCGACAACGCGTGAAGAAATGGACGCGTTAGGCTGGGATAGCTGTGACATTATCATTGTGACCGGTGATGCGTATGTCGATCACCCGAGCTTTGGCATGGCGGTGATCGGTCGGGTACTGGAAGCTCAGGGGTTCCGTGTCGGGATTATCGCTCAGCCCGAGTGGAACAATAAAGATGCCTTCATGGCGCTGGGTCAGCCGAACCTGTACTTTGGTATTACGGCCGGTAACATGGACTCGATGATCAACCGCTATACGGCGGATCGCAAGCTGCGCCATGATGACGCCTATACCCCGGACAATGTTGGCGGTAAGCGTCCTGACCGCGCCGTGCTGGTGTATTCGCAGCGTTGCCGTGAAGCCTATAAAGATACCCCGATTGTACTGGGTGGTATTGAAGCCAGCCTGCGCCGTCTGGCGCATTATGATTACTGGTCTGATAAAGTGCGCCGTTCCGTGCTGTTTGATGCCAAAGCGGACATCCTGCTGTTCGGTAATGCCGAACGTGCACTGGTGGAAGTGTCGCACCGCATTGCCAGCGGCGAAGACATCAGCACCATGACAGACATCGCCGGTACGGCGGTGATCCTGAAAGAAGCCCCTGCCCATTATAAAATTATCGATTCCACCCGCATCGATAAGCCGGGCAAATCTATGGTGATGCCTAATCCGTACGCCACCGAAGAAGTCTGCGAGACCAATAAATCCAAAGCCGATGCTGAGCCGGTTAAAGCTCAGACGGTGCAGATTCAGCCTTCCCGCCACGACGCTTTTACCAGCGCCGTGCGTTTGCCTTCTTTCGAGAAACTGCGCAACGACCGCATTTTGTACGCCCATGCCAGCCGTGTGATGCACCTGGAAGCGAACCCTTATTCTGCCCGCGCACTGATTCAGCTGCACGGTGACCGTGAATTATGGGTCAATAAGCCGCCTATCCCGCTCACCACTGAAGAAATGGATTTTGTGTTTGGCCTGTCGTACGCACGGGTACCGCACCCTTCCTACGGAAAAGCCAAGATCCCGGCTTATGACATGATCAAGACCAGTGTCAACATCATGCGAGGCTGTTTTGGTGGCTGCTCTTTCTGCTCGATTACCGAGCACGAAGGCCGGATTATTCAAAACCGCTCTCACGAGTCGATTTTGCAGGAACTGGAAGACATCCGCGACAAAGTGCCCGGCTTTACCGGCACCATTTCCGATTTGGGTGGCCCGACGGCGAACATGTACCGTTTGGGTTGTTCCGATCCCCGCGCCGAGAAAAACTGCCGTCGTCCGTCGTGCATTTTCCCGAAAATCTGTGAGAAGCTGGATACTGACCACAAACACACCATAGATCTGTACCGCAAAGCCCGGGAAGTGAAAGGGATCAAGAAAGTGATGATCGCCTCGGGTGTGCGTTACGATCTGGCTATCGAATCACCGGAATACATCAAAGAGCTGGTGACACACCATGTGGGTGGTTATCTGAAAATCGCGCCTGAGCATACTGAAAAAGGCACGCTGGATCTGATGATGAAACCGGGCATGGGCACCTATGACCGCTTCAAGGAGCTGTTTGAAAAATACAGCGCCGAAGCCGGCAAGAAGCAGTATCTGATCCCGTACTTTATTTCGGCCCATCCGGGTTCAACCGATGACGACATGCTGCATCTGGCATTGTGGCTCAAGAAAAATGATTACCAGTGCGATCAGGTACAGAACTTCTACCCGTCGCCTATGTGTAATGCCACGGCCATGTATCACTCGGAAACGAACCCGCTGAAACGCGTTAAGTACAAACAACGGGAAGATCTGTTTGTAGCCAAAGGCGAGCGTCAGCGTCGTCTGCATAAAGCCTTGCTGCGTTACCATGATCCGGCTAACTGGCCGCTGATCCGTGAAGCCTTGATCAGCATGGGTAAAAAACACCTGATCGGCGACCGCGCCGACTGTCTGGTGCCCGCTGAAGGCAGCGACGCAGCCCTGACACCGGCAACCCGTCGCGGTTCAAGCCGGCACGGTGCCAAGCGCTTTGCCACTAAGCACCCGAATCAGCCGGATATCCGTAAAGACGGAACGGCAAAGCGTCAGGGTCCGGGTAAACCGAAAACCCAGGCTGGCAGCAACGCTCAGGGCAACGGCAAACCACAAAGCGCAGGCAAACGTCCGTCATCGCCGGGTAAGCCTCAGACTCGCGGTAAACCGTCAGCAAAACGTGGCGCACGGGCCTGATACTGAACCCAGCCGCTTTAAATAATGATCAAAAAGGCAAGAGCGATGCTCTTGCCTTTTTCATTTCAGGGGGAACTAACAGTGACTGACTGTTAAGCGACGACTTTCTCTGTCGAGACTGCTGCCGAGCCTTCACTCATAAAGCTCTCATGCAAAGCACAAATTGCGCCGTGATAATCACTGTCTTTCACCACAAACTGCACATCAACGTTACGCAGGGAAGCGTGAGCAGCTTTAGGACTGATATCTTTATCCAGCAGGGACAATACACCCTGACTCATGGTTTTATTGGTATCGATAGCCGAACCAATAACCGAAATCAGCGCCACCATTTTTCCGGTAATCTTCGCCTTCGGATAACGCTTCTCTGCTTTGGACAGCACCTTGTTCTGGCTCGATGTACTGCCGTCCAGATAGTAAGTCACAGAGTTGGCGTTCATCTCTTTACTGATCAGCTGAACGTTCTCTTCGCGGATGATTTCCATCAGCTCATAGCTGACGTCTTCCACCTGGCCGACCATAGCCTGATCAAATAAATGCAGCGCAAAGACCTTATCCCGGCCGGCAATAATCTCGGCTTTACCCGTATTAGGCTGGTAATGCTGAGAAATTAGGGTGCCCGGATGTTCTGGTTCAAAGGTATTTTTTACCGCCAGCTCAATACCGGCACGACGAAGTCCTGAAGCGGCGTTAGGGTGAATCGCTTCCATACCCAGGTTAGCCAGCTGGTCAGCAACGTCATAGTTACTTTTTCCAATCGGGCGAACATGCTCAGGACCAACGATACGGGGGTCAGCGCTGCTCAGGTGATACTCTTTATGGATCACTGCGCGGCTGGCCTTGCTCAATACCGCCAGACGACTGAATGTCATCTCACTGTAACCGCGATCATAAGTCTTCATCAAACCTTCATCACAGTAGACATAGCCGGTGACGATTGGCAGTTCTTTGCTCAGATCGATATCTTTGATCGCATCCAGAATCACCGCATCCAGATCGCCCTGGACATTGTTCTCAGCGCCCCAGCCCGACAAATCAACAAAGCGAGAGTTAATACCCAGGTTATTCAGCATCAGCGTGGTATTAAAGGCAGAATGCGCTTCACCAATAGAAGACAGAAACTCGCGGATTTGAGGCAGATAACTGGTCAGAGAAAACTGTCCGTACTGACAGGTTTCCAGAATATTTTCGATACAGGTAATAGCGTTAGCAATACGCTCTTTGACAAAATTATCGGCACGGTTACGACAGAACAACTCAGGAAACATAGTGTCGTTAATCAGCAGCATACGCTGCTCCAGTGCTTTCAATTTCTCACGCCACACATCATTGCGTTCTGCAATGTAGCGGAAGATACCCGGCTCACCGGTTCGCTTGCATTCCAACAGTGCGTCAGTGATACCGCCATAGGCCGAAACAACAAACATACGTTGATAAGGATTGTCTGGATAGAGCAGGATATTGTCCATTACCGCATCGAACGCAGACATGGAAGTACCGCCAATCTTTTCAACGGTATGAGTCATGGTAACTCCTTTTATTTTCATCAGCTAAGCGAGAGCGCTTAGCCTGATGGTTTTGAAAGGCGGTTTGCACCGCCTTCCGGTAACCCTCAGGTTGATATCGCAAGGAGGGTTAATCACTTGCGTCAATACAGCTGCGATTATTCGGCTGCTGGGTAAACACCGTCTTTGTCGTGGACTTCCATGCCCGTCAGTGGCGGGTTAAACACACAAGCCATCACCATATCGACACCTTTATTGGCACGCAGTTGGTGTTCATCATGCTTGTCCAGCACATACAGGGTGCCAGGCTTGATCTCGTAAGTCTTGCCATCGGCTGTGGTCTGGATTTCCCCTTCACCCGACACGCAATACACAGACTCCAGATGGTTCTTGTAATGAATATGGGTATCGGTATTGGCAAAGATAGTGGTGATGTGGAACGAAAAGCCCATGTTGTCATCACGCAGCAGCATGCGGACACTTTCCCAGTTACCGTTTTCAGCCACTACCCGGCGTTCGCTGTTCTGGCACTCTTCAAGGGTGCGTACAATCATTCTTATTCTCCTTAAGACGCTTTCTTCATGCTGGATTTTGCATACTCAGCCACCGCTTTTTCAAAGATGTGCAGGCCTTTTTCCAGTTCCGCTTCACTGATAGTCAGCGGGCAAAAGAACTTCAGCACTTCATCATCCGGACCGGCGGTTTCGATAATCATGCCGTTTGCAAAACACAGCTTACCGATTGCACCCGCAAATTCACCATCGTGACAGGCAATACCCTGCATCAGACCGCGGCCTTTGATTTTTTCAAATACTGCCGGGTACTGCTTGAGTACTTTTTGTAATGTAACGTTCAGCTGGGCAGCGCGTGCGTTGATGTGCTGCTCAAACTCGTCGTTGTGCCAGTAGGCTTCAATAGCAACAGCGGCTGTCACGAACGCGTGGTTGTTACCACGGAACGTACCGTTGTGCTCGCCCGGCAACCACTTATCCAGCTCCGGTTTCAGCAGTACCACCGCCATCGGCAAACCGTAACCACCGATAGATTTAGACAGGGTCACCATATCCGGTTTGATACCGGACGGCTCAAAGCTGAAGAAAGTACCGGTACGGCCACAACCTGCCTGAATGTCGTCGACAATCAGCAGAATGTCGTGACGTTTACAGATAGCGCTCAGGCGCTGTAACCACTCGTCGGAAGCCACGTTCAGACCACCCTCACCTTGTACGGTTTCGAGGATGACAGCAGCCGGTTTATCCAGGCCGCTGGAGTTATCAGTCAGCATAACTTCAAACAGTGCCAGACCGTCCAGGTCGGCGTAACCTTCATATGGCAGGCGGGTTACACCGCTCAGTGCCATACCCGCACCACCACGGTGATGCTGGTTACCGGTAGCCGCCAGTGCACCGTAAGACACACCGTGGAAGCCGTTCGTGAAGGCAACAATGTTCTGGCGTCCTTTGACTTTACGCGCCAGTTTCAGTGCCGCTTCAACGGCGTTAGTACCGGTTGGACCAGTGAACTGTACTTTGTAGTCCAGACCACGAGGGGTCAGGATGTAATTCTTCAGGTTTTCAAGAAATGTCGCTTTTGCTTCGGAATGCATATCCAAACCGTGCGTCAGGCCATCTTGATCGATGTAATCCATCAGTGCTTTTTTCAGCACCGGGTTATTATGGCCATAGTTCAACGCACCAGCGCCTGCCAGGAAATCCAGGTAACGCTCGCCTTCGCTGGTGTTCAACCAGCAGCCCTTTGCGGATGAGAACACCACCGGGAAGTTTTTGGCGTAACATTGAACATTTGATTCCTGCGCATTAAAGATATTCATGACTTATCCTGTTTTGTCGTGATTTATTGTTTAAGTGGAATGCGATAGAGATATTCCGAGTCGTGTTCACCGTCGAAATGCTTCTCTTCATCGAGGAACAGCGAGACTTCACCTAAGTTACCGTTCGCCTGATCCACCTTCTTAAACAACGCCCAAGAGGCTTTATTGAGGCGGGTGATGGTCGTTTCGATACAGCGAATATCGCTGAGATCATCACGCGCCAGCAGTTGTTGAATCATCTTGAAAGCGAGCCCTTTACCACGCGCCTTCTCGCCAACAGCAACCTGCCATATAAACAGAGTGTTTTCCTTCTCAGGGACTCTGTAAGCCGAGACAAACCCTGCCATCTCACCGTCTGATTCAGCAACAATACATGTGTCTTTGAAGTGAGTGGTCTGCAGGAAATTGCAGTAAGAGGAGTTGGTGTCTAATGGGGGACAAGATTCGATCAGTGAATGCACTCGATTACCATCTGTTCGTTCCGGTTTTCGAAAAACAAACTCTTCCTGAGTCTTAGTCGATGTTTCTGGGTCTATTGCCCATGGTGCCATTGTAATCATTGGTCGCCACATTGTTTAGTGCTCTAATGAATTCAAAAACAATTATAGGGACTCGAATGATAAAATCAACCCCAACATTAATAACAAATTACTGATTATATCCATAAATCATTGATATATATCAAGTTAATACCATAAAATGATTACAAAGCTAATAATTACAGAACTAATCATATTGCTGTCATTAAAGCGACATCAAGCCACGATAAGTGAGATCTGCTGACAAGAAATGTTCAATTCAGTGGTGGGAAAAGAAGATAAGGACGATTCAAGCCGCTGCCGTCTGACTCAGCGACTTGACGTTGAGAAGGAAAAAAATAAAGAATCCGTTAATTACCAGACATTACCGGGCAAGTTCCGTTGCCATAAAAACCGCAATAGCAATGACGGCACAGATCAGCATACCAATATACAGTTTTTTCTGATTTCGCTCGTCCAAAAATCGAGCCATGGCTACCGCCGCTGCAATCAGCAGGATTATCACTACAAGTTTAAGCATGCCTCCCCCTGTTGATGTCTGTTAATCGCCTGATTGTTATATCAAGGATATGTCCGTCTGTGAAATTCACTGCCAACTCTTCAACTTAGCACCAATTACAGAATCAGACTGTTGCCGCTTCCGTTTCTGTACCGATTGAACACATTTCTGCGCTGAGCACCTGGTTCTTACCCTGCGATTTCGCCTGATACAGCGCCCTGTCTGCAGACGAGATAGTCGATTCCATTCCCTTGTGTAAAGGAGCAACACCAATGCTGACGGTAATGGCGCAAGATGTGTCTTCATCAATATCAATACGGCTGGCCTCTACTTTTGCACGGAAATCATCCAATGTCTTCAGGGCTGTCTCTGTGTCTGGTGCTTCCATTAACACCGCAAACTCTTCCCCACCGTACCGACACAGGACGGCTTGTGCCGGAAAACTGTATTCCATCAAACTCGCTATGTTCAGAATGACTTCGTCGCCAAGCAAATGACCGTAGGTATCATTGACCGACTTAAAGTCGTCTACATCAATCATGGCCAGAAAGTAGCCGGCGGCACTGTCCATCAGTTTCTGATCCATATGCTGACGAAGACTGTTCTTATTTTTCAGCCCCGTCATCTGATCTTCACTGCGAATGTGCTGAGTCAATAGTATCTGATTCAAAGCGCTGAGCGTGTAGTTGGCAATCATTTTGGCGAAAAATGGGTAAGCCGCACCGGGCTGGCATATATACAGCACACCGATCAGCTGACTTGCCGGGCGCTGGTAATCATTCTGTCTTGCGCTGTTGACTAAAGGCAGCCGTATACAGGGCTCGCTTGGCGCAATAAGGCGGACAATATCATCCTGCTCGGGCTTGCAGAATCGACCAAGCTGCTGACAGCCAGCAATACGGCAAAGTAAATCTGCCGGCACATTTACCCGTAAGTTGTGATAGGCCTCTTCCAGCACCCCTTCATTGGCATTCATTACGAAAAGATACACCCGGCTACTGCCCATAGTATCGTTTAATAACGCAGACAGTTGCTCGTGCAGTTCATCGAATTCCTGCGCTTCAATTAACTGACCACCCACCTGATGAACGCGAGTATGCAGGTAGCCTGCCAGTAAAATAAAAAATACGACGACCAGAAAAGTGCCGCCCACAGCGCCCACTTTCAAAGCATTGGACGCAATTTCACTGTTGCTGGTGCCAGATAATAACACCCAGTTAAAATTATTGTTGGCATCGTAAACACTGAATTTATATTGATTATCATATTCGTAAGAAGGGATATTACCGTTACCATTGCCAGCCATGATTGTTGTCAGTAATTCGGGGTTTATACTGACAGAGTCTACGCCTAATCGTGCTTTATCGGGGTGAATAACAACTCTTCTCGTCTGCGGCTCAATCGCATAAACATAACCCTTCGTCATCGTTTTCAGATCGGAAAGATCATCGGACATCGCACCGGCATCAAGCTCAATAATGATCCTGACGTTTTTTTTTCCGGGTATCGCCAGTTTTTTCACCAGGGCAACACACCACTTTTTGGTGCTGTTACTGTGATAAAAATCAGACAGAAAAAGATCACCGATTTTCTGGCTTTCAGAATACCAGGGCCGTCGATTTACCCGCACATCAATCCCCGACAAGCGAAATCCGTCTGTCCCGTAATAGTCTGAATCTACCAGTAATCCGACTTCCAGAAATTTATTCTGGTTGTTAACCACATAGTTAGCCGCATCAAGAAATGCCGGGATATTACCTGACCCTTTCAGGATCTCTGATAATAAAAATAACTGATTTGTTACCGCAATGTAATTCAGGTCTAAATACCCTTTCGCCACGTTCAAATTAGCCCGCGCCTGTGAGTATGCACTTTCCCGAATAGAACGATAATCTGAATAGCCTAAATACACCAGTGCTGACACCAGTAGAACAAGCAATGGAAGAACCATTTTAATCAAATACTTAGGCTTAAAATTCATCTAAAATATCTTTTGAATAAAACATCGGTCAAAATCTGAAAGTTGATGATTATATCTTAATCGCCGGATGCCTGTCGCAACCTAATTGACAAATAGCCACTGGTAGTAACACTTTACAACCGTCCCAATGCAATGAAGGAGTCACTGATACGACACCCGAATGTCATATAAAAAAATTAGTCTTATTTCTGACACTGATACCTTGATATAAGGGTTGAATCGACTATGGGAAACCACACCTACCGTACACTCTGGTTATCAGACATACACTTAGGGAACAGGGATTGTAAAGTCGACTATCTGTTGGATTTCTTATCCCGCTATCAGGCCGACACCCTGATACTGGTTGGTGACATCGTTGACCTCTGGTCGCTGAAATCGCGGTTTCACTGGCCGGAAAGCCACACCAAAGCTGTCCGCCTGTTACTGGAGCGAGCGGATCAGGGATGCCGGATCATCTATATTCCGGGCAACCACGACGAAGCCATCCGCAAGTTTATTCAGTTTAATCTTGGCAATGTTGAACTGGCACACCGCTACATCCACACCAGCGCAAACGGCAACCGCATTCTGGCTCTTCATGGCGATGAATTCGACAGCATGGTTTGCCACAGCAAACTGACCTCCTTACTGGGCGATGCCGGTTACGATTTCCTTCTATTCTTAAATCGCTGGTTAAACAGCTACCGCCGCTTAACCCGGCAACCATACTGGTCTCTGGCCAGTTACCTGAAAAGCAAAGTCGAAAAGGCCAACCTGGCGATTGCCAGATTTCGCCATGCCGCTGTCACTATGGCCAAACACAAAGACGTCGATGCCATTGTCTGCGGCCACATACATCATCCGGAAATTACCGAGCAGGATGGCATCGTATACCTGAATGATGGGGATTGGATTGAAAACTGCACGTTTCTGGCCGAGCACCATGACGGCGTGATCGAACTGATTCAGTGGACGGAACAGGCAAAATGCCTCGACAGCACGGAACGGTTTAAGGTCAACCCTCAGATCACCAGCCTGTTTGACAAAGACACAGAGAAACAAAAAGAGAAGCAGAAAGAAAAAGTGGCCTGAAAAAACGGCGGAGGCCTGAGCACTCCGCCGTAACCGTGTTTGTTACAGACAGCCTGCTATCAGGCTGTACTCACCAAACGTAATAACACCTGAACCGGGTGCTTCATCTTAATATGCTCAAAACGCTTTACCTGAGTTCGGCACGAATAACCGGTTGCCATGCAACGGTCGCCATCCAACTGTGCCAGATTCGGCTGCCAGCTGAGATTAAACACCCCTTTGGACGTCTCCAGCTTATCTTTCTCGTGACCAAAAGTGCCCGCCATGCCGCAACAGCCGACAGATACAGCTTTCATGCTGGCACCGAAGTGACGGAAAATGACCGCCCACTCTTTCTCAGCGTTTGGCATCTTGGTTTTCTCGGTACAGTGGGCGAATAAATACCACTCACTGTCAGTACGGGGCGCAAACGAGGTTATTTCACTCAGCAATGGCGTCAGCCATTCATGGGCTGTCATTACTTTGAAATCACCGCGCTTATCACCCAGCATTTCATTGTATTCATCGCGATAACAGAGCACCAAAGCCGGGTCGACACCAACCATAGGCATACCCAGCTCATCAAGCTGATTGAGGAAGTCGGCGGTGTTTTTCGCTGTTTTGGCAAACTGACGCAGGAAACCTTTGACATGCTGCGCCTTGCCATTGGGCTTAAACGGCACCAGCATAGGTTTCTTACCGAGCTTTTCAATCAGATGGACAAAGTCACGCACCACTTCCGCATCGTAGTAGCTGGTGAACGGGTCCTGCACAATCAGCACATACTGCTGCCGCTCTTCTTGAGACAAAGCCTGCAGCCACTGCAGATCAAACCGGGTTGCATGGCTGCCCGCCAGTCCCTGCATCAGCGTCGGCACCGACAGTTCAGGCATATCCACATAGCCGAGCACTTTCGCCGTCAAAGATTTTGACCAGCCGGGCCGCATTACGGCATTGACCAGTGACGGGGCTTTGGCCATAACCGGCAGATAACTTTCTACATAGCCAACCAGATAGTCTTTGGCAGGACGCTGGTAACGGCTGTAGTACATGTTAATGAAACGCGAGCGGAAACTCGGCACATCCACCTTGATCGGGCACTGACTGGCACAGGCTTTACACGCCAGACAGCCGTTCATGGCTTCCATCACTTCGTGCGAATAATCGTACGCTTTACGCTGAGATCCGAAGGTATTGCGGAAGCGATCGATGATTTGCTTCACCGTCGGCGACTTTTCCATCAGATTCTGTTCCAGCCTGACCGGGTCCACACCCTGATCGGCCAGCAAACGCAGCCATTCACGAACCAGTCCGGCCCGCCCTTTCGGCGAGTGACGGCGATCGGCACTGACTTTCATCGACGGGCACATGGGTGAGCTGGTGTCGTAGTTAAAACACAAGCCGTTGCCGTTACATTCCATCGCCTGCTTGAAGCTGTCTCTGACTTTCACCGGGATCTGGCGGTCAAAATAACCACGCTTTAAGCCATCCACTGTCACCAGTTCAGCATCGCTGTCTAGTGGGGTGCAGATCTTGCCCGGGTTCAGCCTGTTGTGTGGATCAAAAGCTGCTTTTATACGGCGCAGTTCGGTAAACAGCTCTTCACCGAAAAACTCAGGTCCGTATTCCGAACGGTAGCCTTTACCGTGCTCACCCCACATCAGACCGCCGTATTTTGCAACCAGCGCCACCACCTGATCGGAGATTTCCTTCATCATTTTTTCTTGCGCCGGATCGCACATGTCCAGCGCCGGACGCACATGCAGTACACCGGCATCGACATGACCGAACATGCCGTAATGCAGCTGTTTCTCATCCAGTAACTGGCGGAACTCAACAATGAAGTCAGCCAGATTTTCCGGTGGGACACAGGTATCTTCGGCAAAGGGAATCGGTTTCTGCCAGCCTTTGGCAGCCCCTAACAGACCCACGGCTTTTTTGCGCATGTTGTAGATCTTGTTGATGCTGTCCAGGTCGTCACACACCTGAAAACCAATAATCCCCTGCTGACCAATTAAACTGTTCAGGCGCTCACCCAGTTGCTGTACCTGGCGCTTGACCAAATCAACATCATTACCGGCAAATTCAACAATATTGATGCCCTGCATGTCCTTACCCGGCACATCGGTGATCAAATCACTGACGGTGTGCCAGACAATATCCTGGCGAGCGAGGTTAAGGACTTTTGAATCCACAGTTTCGACGGACAGTGCCTGGGCTTCCACCATCACAGGCGCATTACGCAGCGCCGCATCAAAGCTGTCGTACTTAATATTCACCAGTGCCCGGGCTTTAGGGATAGGGGTGATATTGAGTTTGGCTTCGGCAATAAAGGCCAGAGAACCCTCGGCACCACACAGCAAGCGCGCCGGGTCAAAATGAGTCAGTGCGTCGTTGAACACATTTTTCAGATCGTAACCGGTCAGAAAACGGTTCAGCGGCGGGAATTTATCCAGAATTTGCTGACGTTTTTCACGGCACACTCTCGCCGCCACACCAATGGCTTCAGCAACCTGACCTTTCTGCTGTTCGATCCGGGCCAGCCCGTCTTGCGTCAAAGGCTCGGTATCCAGCACTGAGCCATCCACCAGTACCGCTTTCAGTGCCAGAACGTGATCTGAGGTTTTACCGTATTGCAGCGATCCCTGACCGGACGCATCCGTATTGACCATGCCGCCAATGGTCGCCCGGTTACTGGTGGACAAATCGGGGGAGAAAAAGAAACCATGAGGACGAAGTGCATCATTGAGCTGGTCTTTGATCACCCCGGTCTGCACTCTGACCCAGCCTTCCTGCGGATTGATCTCAAGAATCTGGTTCATGTGGCGTGAAAGGTCGACGACGATACCCGGTGTCAGCGACTGACCGTTAGTCCCGGTGCCGCCTCCGCGTGGAGAAAAACTGACCTGCTGAAAAGCGGGCTGCTGGCCCACTTTTCCGACCAGCACCAAATCATCCACAGATTTAGGAAAGACGACAGCCTGAGGTAATTGCTGATAAATACTATTATCGGTTGCGACAGCCAGACGGCTGGCATAGGTGCGTTCAACATCGCCAGAAAATCCTGCGTTTTCCAGCGCATCCAGATACGACAGTACGATGTCATCGATACTGTTCTCAAACGTCAGTGCGGGTAACATTGCTCTCCTTGTCCAGTTTTAGGCTATCCTGCTTTCACTGGCTCCATATTAATCCAGACAATTATGCCTGTTTGATATAATCGTTTGCGCTCACTTTACCGCACTCAAGTCATGAAACAAAGTGCCAGACACAGCTTACTGACAGGTTTCTGTTTGCTTTATCCGTAAGCTTGCCGGGGCAGCGTCTTTAAGCCGTTTCCGGCTCAGCCAATAACTTCAGCATCAATGACGAACCCGCCACCAGCCAGACCGCCAGCAAAAATGCGCCGGCTGCACGCAGCCCCAGAATAATAAGGCTGACAGTACAGGCATTGACCATCACAGCAGAGAAGTAAGCGAACGCGCCAGACCCTGCCAACAGCACTAAAGCCACCGCAATATGCCGGTGCACAGACAGTGTCAGGCTTCTTTTAGGTAACACATCCAGACTGAGAAACACCCCCAGTGAGATGGCAAACAGATAGGTGTGCGCCGGCTGCAAGGTTAAGCCGGCCGCCACACCGGTGAGGACAGTAATCCCCAGCCACACCGACTTTCCCCGTATGGCGGTCGGGGTGATCAGCCGGGAGAACAGGATCAGCAGCAGAATGCCGATGACTATTGCCGCTACCGTATCGGAAATAAAGTGCACGCCAAACCAAACACGGGCCAGCGCCTGACCCAGGATCAGAGCGCTAACCACCAACAAGCCCGCCCCGGCGCGGAACCGTGATTTTCCTGCGCACAGTTTCATCCAGAACATTCCCCAGATAACAGTGGCTAACAGGGTATGCCCGCTCGGAAAACTGAACCCGTAGGCATTGCCGTTTTGCAGAGCCGGCACCAGATAAAACGGACGCGGCAGATTGAAAACTTGTTTCAGGCAGGTTGAGACCAGGATGGTAATCACGGTGGCGGCAAGCAACTGCAACATTGCAGTAGGTCCGAATAAGGAAGCAATAACAGCAATTAGCAAGAACACAAACCAGTATTCGCCGGAAAGATTCAGCAGCCACATCAGGCTGTCCAGCACAGATTTTGCGACATCCGGCAGGGCGTTACCCCAGTCCTTAAAGGCCTTGATCACAATCAGTTCAGCCTGATGAAATGCGCTTGCCCGGTCACTGATATCGGTATAAAAAACCACCTCGCTCTCTGGCGTTTCCATCATCCACTGATATAAGTGGGCAGTATCTTCGGGGTAGCGATATTCAGCAGATGCTAAAGACAGCGGTGACATCAGGTATACAGCTTTCACTTCCCGGCTGAAGTCCACCGCTTGCCAGGCTGCAATCTGCTGGCGCTGATCGCTTTCCTCTTGCTCAGCAACCAGAATCGGTTGTGTCGTTACGCAAGCAAATATCGCCGCTCTGCCCCTGAACTGCAAAAGCTTTATCACGTCGACATCTAATCCGGTTTCTTCCAGTGCCTCTCTTCTGGCCGCCTCACTGGCAGTATCCTGACTGTCAATATAGCCGCCCGGAATGGATAACTTCTGAGTAATGACCTCAGACACCATGACCATCTGCTTACCATGCCGGATAACACAGGCTGCCCCAACAAGACTGGCAGGCTGTTCGTCGTGCGGTTCAACGGAAACAACGCGCTGGTTGTTCACTTCTTCGGCATGCACATTCCACGAAAGAACAGCAAACAGAGAAGCGAACACGGTAAAAGCGAGCATGATAAAAGCAGACGGAAAAAGGGCACGCTGTCTGATCACTGAAAACCTTTCATTTTTAAACTATTACCTGTGGCAAGTTTATCAATACGGAGTATATGCGACCATTAAAATGCCATAAATGATCATGTTATGTTAATTTCATTTTATTGTTTCTGGTATCAGAGCTTTACCGCAACGTGAGAAATTCCCACAATACAGCGCATCCAATAAGCCGTTAAGACAATGATGACTCAAAATACACCAACAGTGCTGGCGCCGGATTATTACCGCCACAACTTTGATTTCCTGCTGCGCAGTGTCCGGCAGCAATATCATGATCTATTGAGCCATAGCGAGCACTGGTGGCTAAATACTTACTCCCGGCTTACGCCCGATGCCAAACAGTTGTACATCCGAATGTTGTCCCGCAAGGGCAGATACTTTCGCGTCAGCAAACTCAGCTACCCTGAAATCCGGCATACAGAAAACGCCATTGAGGAGCTTCTGAGCAACAAATTTCTTACCTGCAATGAAGCAAACTGGCCGGTGGATGAGATCTTGGATTTATTCACCAAACCAGAACTGCTTAAGATCTATAGAGAGAAACACTCCCCTGATGCGCGCACAAATGACCAAGCGTTAAAGCAGGCCAGAAAAGCGGATCTCACCGCAGCCATACTCGCCACGTCACCGGCCATATCGGCATTCAACGAACCCATCATACATGTTGAACATCAGGCGCACCTGACAATCTTCTTACTGTTGTTTTTCGGCAACCAGTATCAGGATTTAAGCCAGTTTGTGCTGACTGATTTAGGCCTGCATATCTTTGAAAATTATCAGGTCGACCCGACAACCCGCCTGTTTCAGCAGCGACAGCACATACTGGAATGGCTGTCCCTTGAAGCCTTAGCGGCCGAATACGAACAGCTTTCACTCAGCAAAAGGGCCCAGGCAGTGAGGCAATTTGCCGGTCGCCTGCCCGGCCCCTGCACATGGCCGCCGCTGGAACGGCGACGGCAACGATTGTTCAACCGGGTTGCCCGGGATCTTGAGCGCCTGGGCGAATATGATCTGGCGTTGTTTCTGTTTAATCACAGTGCGCTACCGCCCAGCCGCGAACGCCGGGTGCGGATACTGGAAAAACTGCAGCGCCACTCAACCGCTTTGGCCATCTGCCGGCAGATGTTGTCAGCGCCCTTTAATGAAGAAGAAGCCGAAGTCGGACAACGCCTGGCGCATAAACTCAGCCGTACGCTAAACCTGCCGGTAGCACAGGCGCTCAAAGACACGTTTACGCTGGAGACACTCACACTGCCTGCCAGTGGAGAACGTGTCGAGTTAGCCGTTGCTAACCATTACCGGCAAGCGGGATGGCGTGTTCACTACACCGAAAATGCCCTGATATGCGGGTTATTTGGCCTGGCATTCTGGGACATTATTTTTGCCTCTGTTTCCGGGGCCTTTCTTAACCCCTTCCAGCGGGCGCCCCGCGATATGTACCACAGTGAATTTTCAGAGCGCCGGCGTGACATGCTCACAGCCCGCCTCAATGCTATCCGCACAGAAAGCTGGAACCACTGGCTGGCTGTTTATCAGCAAAAACAAGGAATCACTAACGACTGGGTGAACTGGGCTATTCTGACGCCAGCGCTGGTTGAGGAGACGGTATCTTGCTTAAACGGCGAGCAACTGTATGCCATGCTGTCACGCCTGTTGTTCGATCCACGCCATAATCGCAGCGGCCAGCCTGACTTGGTAATGTTCAAAAGCGGGCATATTCAGTGGGTCGAAGTGAAAGGGCCGGGTGATACCCTGCAGGCCAATCAGAAGCGCTGGCTGCGGCTGTTTCAGCAACTGGGACTGGATGCCAGAGTGAACCATGTTGTCTGGCAAATGTGAACTGAATCAAGGATGGTAAAAATGACGTCAATTTTTAGAAAACAAAAGGGTTCAAATAGTCGTTTACTGAGAGTATAAGCTAAGCTCTAATCACAAGAAGTACAGAAAAGTGGGTGGCGATCATGCAAGCGACGAGAACAATCAATAAAGTCCGCTACGGTCGGAAATCCGGGCCCATGACTGCTTACATTTACCGCGATAATCTTGCTGAACTTAACCCTTTCGTGCTCTGGGATCATTTTGACGCCAATGGCATCAAGCAGGAAACCGGGCTCGACTATCACGGCCATTCCGGCATTGAAGCGTTCAGTTACCCGGTAACGGGCACCCTGCATCATATCGATTCCTGCGGCTGCACTGTGACAATGCAAACAGGCGATCTTCAAATCATGACATCCGGTAACGGTGTCGTTCACAAAGATACCATGCAGCCTCTCGGCGGCCGTGCTGAATCCTTCGCACTCTGGACTGCCTTACCAGCCGGGGAGCAGGAAATGGCCGATGCCTCCAGCCAGTATGCTTGCACCCAGAACCTGCCACTGGTAGAAGAAACGGATGCAACAACCAAGGTGCTGATCGGCCAGTACAAAGAGGCCATCAGCCCCATAGCGTCCAGCATACCTGTGACTTACCTGGATATTATGATTTCGCCTTACGGCGGCTGGTACTGGGAGCCGGATGAAAAGTTGGTCGCTGGTTTTGTCTATCTGCGCTCAGGATCGGTATACATAGGGGCAAACCAGCTTTATCCGCAGCAAATGGGAATACTGAAACCGTCCGCTTTACCCATACATATCAAAACCAGCCAGAAAGGAGCCCGCTTATTTCTGGTGTTAGGCCAGCCGCTCAAACAACCTTTGCTCAGCTCCGGGGCTTCGGTGCATTCCAACCAGGAAAATATGCATCTGGCCTGTGACAAGATCGCCAAACTGATGGGCGGTAAAGTCGGCTCTGAAATCAGTTCCTGAGCAGGCCGAAAGTGTTTACTGCCTGCTCCGCTGATACAGCCCGCCCCTTCTTCGATTATGTGTGACTCATCGTCAGGTGTTGCTAACTGTGCGTTGTTATTTAAGCGCTTCTGTGACCTATCTTGCAGGTGCCGTTTGAATGGAACCACACTGCCTGGGTTTTCTTTCTGGCGATCAGTAAGGGGCCATCATCAAAAAACAGGAAGTTTTTCCAGTTACGCTTAAACACCCCCCAGCTTGTCTCAATCAGGTTATATTTTTCATAACAAAAATAGACGGGGGTGTTGTCTTCCCAATCAAGGAAGTCTGCTAATACCTCAGGTAATGCCGGTTCATCGTCATCCCACGCGGCTTGCCACTCGACAGTCTCTGTCCAGTTTTTATCCTCGCCGGCCCAGTCACCCTTGCCGAAGTGATCCGAGTCCGGGCTCTGGCTGCTGATATGCTCGCGCCATAATGTGGCCGATCTGGCCTGGGACAAAGGCTTAATCTGTACCAGATCCTCAGCCGGAACTGGCATAGAAGCATGAGTGAAAATCCATTTACGGGAATAAGTGTTAATGTCGATGTAATGCATTATCTGATTCAGAATAAAGTGAGACCGGGAAATGTACCGCAGATAAGGCTTTGATGCCAGAACCAGGCTATCAATGAGAAATATTATAGGTAGTTACCTCCGGGTCGATCCCGGAGCCGACAAGGGTCAGATCCCAGCAGGCCTGACCCGGTCACGTCACTCATTCATTCCGGTTACTTGGCGTTCCAGAAATTACTGACCCAGCCACCCGCCTGATCATCATAATGATTACCACTGAACAAGTGCGTCTCTTCGCTATGAGGATCCGCCGACCTGGATTCCAGTAACTGGTGGATATGGTTTGCCATTGGATCACTGCTGCCTTCAAGCTGCTTTCTTATCGCGACCTCCTTTATTATTTGCAGCCGATAGACACCATTTGCCTTTTTCATCCTGTCCTCCTGCTCATGGGTTGAACCTTAATAATGCTCACTTTTTACAAGCTTTGTACCTCAAGGGCCCATAAAACATAGGTTCCCATCCTAAAAGCGTCAAATTTCCGACACCAGGATGTCACATTGCTTTGCTAAGGCAGGCGACATGACTCACCAGAGATCAACCAATTATGCAGCCATACCGGTTGTTATCTTGCCAGCTACACTTAACATTTACGCTAAGCCACTGAATTTACTGACTGAGAAATGACATAAAAACTTCATAAATCAGATATGCTGCGAAGACACTTTATCAGGCATGCTTTACCGGAAAACCAGCCACATACCGCACACCGGTAGCAGTCACCGGCGCAACGGCTAAAAATAAGTGTCTCATCTGTGGATTGCTTGCACAGTTCAATTAACATAACCAGACATATTGGTTACGCTTAAATAGGCCTTATTATTGGGCTAGGTACCACTGGGGAGGTTTCGTGAAAAGACTTACTCTGTCTGCATTGCTGCCGCTTTGCCTGGCATCTTCTAACCTTATGGCTTCCCCGCCCGTTGAGTGGCATCAGTGCGTGAAAACGCTGACCTACGATCTCTTCTACGGTAGCCATAAAATCGGTTATTTCGAGCGCAAGTTAAGCTGGCAAGACAATCAACGCGTTGATATCCAGTCCACCAGCCGTCTGTCAGCCATAGTGGCGAAAACCCATTACCAGCAGCAAACCCGTGTAGTCTGGTCCGACGTTAAAAACTCGTTTCTCACACAATCTTTTCATAGGAATATCACAGGATTACTTGATGGCGAGACACGCGGCAGCTTCAATCAGGATGGCACCCGCTCAGACATTATCACTGATGGTGAGAAACTCAGCTTTAACAGTAATGACCTGCCGTTGCTGGATATAGAAGCCGTTGCCAGCCAGATGCGGCTGAACCTGATTCAGGGCAAACAGACTTTTGATTTCAAGATGCAGGAGTCAGACGAAGTGAATCACTACTTTTTCAGAGTCGCAGGTAAAGAAAAACTACAAACCAATTACGGCAGTGTCGAGACCATACGGGTTGAGCAAATCAAAAAGCCCGACCGGGAAGTCAAATTCTGGTTCTCACCCGAGCTGGACTATCAACTGGTTCGCGGCACTTATAAGCGCAAAATTCTCGATTTAAAAGCCGTACTGCGCACGAAACGGGAAGTCTGCCCGCAAAGTTATTTCAGCAACAATCTTGATGAGATGACAGTCAACACAGTCACTGATCAGAAATAGCCGGCGTGCCGCGGCTATTTCTGGAACGCTTTACCGCCAATCATTTTAAAGGCAGGCGTGCCTCGTATCAGGGTATCGCGGGCAAACACTTGCTCACAATTCGGGCACTGGCAGGGTAAAAGCGTATAATCTTTCACGATTCTTTCTTTGAAACACTTCACCAGTGCCCCCTTTCCCCCTTTGCGGTACTTAAACAGACGCGTACGGCACTGGCTGCAGAAAATCTCAACTGTGGTGTCCGGCCCTTTCTTACTGGGCTTAGCCATGAATCCGCGCCGGAGAGATCAAACGGTCAATCACGGGAATATGCACATCTTCCACCCCGGCCAGATTGCCGTATTTCGGCGATTCACGGTCGTTTTCCAGCGGATGATGCCAGCCGAACGTGGTTTCAATAAACGTCTTTGCGAACGCATCGGAAATGCTCAGGCACCCCGCCAGCACTGTGTCGACGTAGGTCTGCATAATAGGTTGATTCGCACAGGGAGGCGCTGGATTGGCTTTCACATACACCCAGACAGGCGCATCAAATTGCAGAATGCCATTGTGAGTGATCAGTGACGGATCCACTTCCACACGAGAATAACCCCGCTCCCGGCGGTCGAAATGCGCCAGTGTGTTATCTTCCACTTTCAGCAGCACGCCGTTACATCGGCCTTCGCCCAGCGACGCGACCAAAGGCGAAATGGCATAACTGCCATCGACTTTGCCCCAATGTCGCTGCAAGCCCTCTACCACAGCCGGGACAGCCTGTCCTGTCTGCCCGGTCAGCTGGCGAGACGCGCGATTGATTAAGCTACCGTAGCCGAAGATAAACATGGTTTCCTCCCTCGAAATTCACCGGATTAACGACCTGGCCAGTCTGGGTTGCCTAATATGGCAACCCGAAAAAGTGTGAGAAGCGCTGCCAGGCTTTTCGCAATGATACCAAATCGCCACGAATAAATCGGATGTCTTTTCCGGGACGCGCCTGTGCCAGACGAGAAAGATCGATCCTGGCAACACAGCCGAGCTTAGGGTAACCGCCTAACGTCTGCCGGTCGTTGAGCAGCACAATCGGCTGACCATTGGGCGGGATCTGCACCGCCCCCAGCGCAATGCCTTCCGAAACAATACCCGGCGGGCCACCGAGTATGGCATTGCCTTCCAGACGGCATCCCATCCGGTCGCTCTCGGGCTTCACGTGGTAATGGTTATCGAAAAACTGGTTCCGGGCCTCGGGTGAGAAATAATCCCACTGAGACGAAGCCAGCAGATGAAGTTCAATCGGCTTGTCATAATCGGGAATGAAACGAGGCGGAACATAGCGCGGACTGTGGCGCACTAAGCTGGCCTGAATCGGTAGCTTGTCGCCTTTTTGTAGCGGACGCCCTTCCACGCCGCCTATCTGATTACGCACAACAGTTGAGCGGCTGCCGAGCACGCTTGGCGTGTGAATGCCTCCTTGAACAGCCAGATACGCACGCAGCCCTGAACGGGCATAACCAAGCTGCAGCGTCTGCCCTTTTCGCATCATAAAAGTCTTCCAGGTATAAACCGATTCACCATCCAGACTGGCCTGCATGTCCGCCCCCGTCAGGGCACATTCAATATCGGCATGGGCCTTAAAGCTGGCCTGACCCAGAGTGATCTCCAGCTGCGCACAATCCATCGGATTACCCAGCATGTAATTGGCCCAGCAGTAGGCATGCATATCGACAGCACCTCCCTGGCTCAGGCCATGACTGGCAACGCCCAGACGTCCCGTATCCTGAACCAGTGTCAGCGTACCTGGCCGTATTACTTCCAGTGTGGCCATATTTCACCTCCCAGCGACTTAAAGGTTGAGCGATCGACGGGCTGAAAGCGTACCTGATCCCCGACAGTGAAAGGCGTCATCGGCTCCCGTTCAGGGTCGAATAATGACTTGGGGCAGTTACCAATGATTTGCCAGCCGCCGGGTGACTGCGCCGGATAAACGGCCGTCTGACGATCGGCTATCCCGACACTGCCCGGTGCAAGGCTTAATCTGGGATCGGCATGACGCGGCATAGCAATGGCTTCATCAACACTGGCCAGAAACGCAAATCCCGGCGCAAAACCGATAGCACACACGGTGTAGATTTGCTGGCTGTGCAGCGCAATCACCTGCTCCACACTCAGCCCCTTGGCTTCTGCCAGAGGAATGAGATCTGGCCCGACATCGGGATGATAATAAACCGGCAGTTCGATCACCTTCCCCACAGCCGACACAGGTGTATCCTGCCACTGGCTGTGGCAGAGGCTGATACGCTCTCTGAGCAACCGCTCGGTAATCTGATCCGGGTGAAAATGAATCAGGATAGAGGTGTAAGAAGGCACAATTTCAATCAGCTGGTGCGGAAAATCAGCCTGGATCTGGCTGACCAGCCTTCCTATCAAAGGGGTAAGGCTCAGATCTATCTCATCAGCCAGATGGACCATGAGGCAGGTTTCGGACACTGAATCAAAACGAATCATAACGCCATCGCCTTTCTGATGTCAGCGATGGTAGCAATTGATTCCGGGTTATCCCCGTGTACGCACAGGGTATCGGCATGCAGAGCAAGAATCGTCCCGCTGTGTGTGGTCACTGTGCCTGAAGCCAGCTCCATGGCCTGCTGCTGAATTCTGGCCGGGTCATGATGCACGGCCCCCGGCTGGCTGCGCGCGACCAGATTGCCTGCTTCATCGTATGCCCGGTCGGCAAAGGCTTCGAACAGCAAGGGCACACCGAATGCCTGCGCGGCGGTTTTTGTCTCGCTGTTATCAGCCCTGGCCAGCACCATCAGGCTCAGCGGTGATGACCGCTGGCGGTTCATGGCAGCGAGCGCCTGCAAAATGGCGTTCAGCACCTCAGGTTTGGCCATCATGTCGTGATAAAGCGCGCCATGCGGTTTGACATAAGACACGCTGCTGCCATGCAACTGGCAAACAGCGTCAAGGGCGCCGGTCTGGTAGGCCACCAGGTGAGTGATGGCCGCCGGGCTGTGCGGAATACTGCGCCGGCCAAAACCCGGTTTATCGTCGTAACCGGGGTGCGCACCTACCGTCACCTGATGTTCCACCGCACAGGCCACGGTGTCAGACATAATATCCGGATCAGAAGCGTGGAAGCCGCAGGCAATGTTTGCCATATCCACCCAGGGCATGACCGCCTTGTCATCGCCCATTTGCCAGCTTCCGTAACTTTCACCCATATCACAGTTCAGTTTCATGCGAATCCTTAGCACTCGTTCATGTCATCATCCTACCTGATTAAATTATAACGAGTTTGTCAAAGATTCACCGCCATTCACCCATTTGTTCTGTGACCCGGCAACCGATCAGGCACATGACTGACATCAGAGCCTGAACTGACTTCGAACCTGTCCGCCATCTGGCGCAACCGGGAAATGGCATTCTGAACCAGCACAGTGCGGCGACTGAGCTGTTGTGATGAGCGGGTCAGCAGCTCAGTGGAATGCTGAGCGGCCTGCGCTGTGTCGTGATGGCGCTCGCTGTTGCCTGCCAGCTGATTGATCACCTCAAACATGGCTTCAACCGCCTGCCGCATCTGCTGGTTACGCTCTCCGGCATCAATCACGACTGTGTTCTGCTCCACATCCCGGATACCCTGTTCCATCGATTGCACGGCCACAGCCGATTCAAGACGCAGTTTCTCCATTAACGAACCAATATGGTTGGCCGCCTCTGACGTGCGGCTTGCCAGCTGGCGCACTTCATCCGCCACCACAGAGAAGCCGCGGCCATGATCGCCGGCCCTTGCCGCTTCAATCGCCGCATTCAGAGCCAGCAGATTGGTCTGCGCCGTGATGTCGGTGATCAGCTTTACGATATCGCCAATCTGACTCATTTCGTTGTTTACCCCATTCACACTCTGTGCTGAACGCTCGACAACACCTTTGATATTGTTGGTATTGGCTAACGCCTGCTGGTACTCCTGCTCCGCTTCCACCACCACCAGGTGCATGACATCCTGCATCTGATGCGCCGACACAGATGCAGAGCTGATATCGCTCTGCTGGCTACCGGCAAGATTCAGCATCGCTGCAATCGCGCTTGAGGTGTCATTCGCCGCGCCGTCCATCCGTTCACAACGGCGAAGCATGGACTCACTGACTTCCCGGACTTCGTTTGCCGCGTGTATCATTTCACTGATCACCCCATCCAGATTGTCGATGAAACTGTTGATCCAGCGCCCCATCTCACCGGTTTCATCGGGTTTAAAGCGTTCGGCATTCAATCGCTGCTGAAGATTTCCGTCGCCTTCCGCAAGCGCCTGAATTACTGAGGTCATTTCCTGCATCTGCTTCACCAGCGGGCCAGAAGCCGTTAAACGAAACACCATTAAGCTCAGCAAAGCGGTCAGTATTCCCAGGCCCGCCTGAGCCAAGGGACCCAGCCCCTGAGTCACGCTCATCAGCATAGGGAAGAAAATCGCGGCCGCGCTGCACATGAAAAAGGTGTTGCTGAGCCGGTAATGCAAAGATCGGTGACGATACACTTCCTCCAGATCGGCTTCACACATCATGCCCCAGCGATCCGGCGAGCCCGGCAGTTGAAAAGTCCCCCCTTTGCCAATCACTGGAATGTGGCGATAGTCTGAATAGCCGGGATAGGACACGAACAGATTTTGTCCGTGCCGGATTGTCTCCCTGACCCCCGGATGCAGCTCTCCGGTGGCCGGATCGGTAAAGCGGATCTCAAACTCAGTATGCCGGTTTACCCTGACCGTGCCGTACTGGGTATGAATACCGGATTTCAGGTTTTCGCCGTGGGAGAAGGTATCGTCTTCAAAACGTGAGCGTGACAGAGCCGTACCCGGCAGCAGTTGCGGATCAAACGCAGACTCCACCATGAAAATATAGTTATCGCCCGATTCAGGATAGATGTGTCCGGCTTCGCGCTGAATTAAATCACTGATGACATCATTAGGCAGCCTGGCACACAAGCACCCCTGAACCTGTGTGGTACCGTCTGCCAGCGTGACAGTTACCGGCTGATAGAACATCAGGGTCACTGCGTCATGAAAAGAAGAGGTGGTGCGACCCAGCCGCTCTGTCACTGGATCAACATAAGGGCCATGCAGAAAACGCGCCCTGAGCCCGTTCTGCAGCGCCTTCTGCGCCACCAGTGTTTGCCCTTTGTGGCCCTGATGGGTCGAGGTGCTGACCAGGCCATGACTGTCAGTGATAAACAACTCAGAAAAGTGCGCCGCCCGTCCTTTAAGCCTGCGCAACGCGTCATCACGTTCATCCTCGGGTTTGGTGGCCAGATACAAGGCCGCATCCTGTAAGAACAGCCATTGGTTCTCCACCCAGGTTTCTAAAATTCTCACCCGAGTCTGTGCCGCACTGGTAAAGGTTTGTTGCAAATCATCCTGACGCTTGCGGTTGAGCCAGCAAGCCCGTCGCATTGCCAGTTTTCCCGAACGCCCCCAAACGGGTAACCAACGTTTTTCCTGAGCGGACAAATCCATTGTGCAAACTCCCTGCATCTTGTCTTTTTGTGTCGTGTCTGTCGTAACTTATTGTTGTTTATATCAACAGACTGCAATTTCAGTGCCACTGAAATTGATTGTTACAGAGGGGGAATTGCTCGATATTTGCACGAACAATGCACCAATACAGTTCAACAAGAACAGCTGTGCATCCTTAGGGTGCAATACAATGATTTTATGGGGGAAAGGAAAAGGCAGACTCACTGAGTCTGCCTTGGGTCTTACACAGGTTAAGAGAAACGTGTGACTGCTAGAGAATTTTTGACAGAAATTGCGCCAGCCGCGGATGCTTGGGTGAATCAAAAATGTTCTCGGGCGAGTCACTGACCAGCAACTCACCGTCTTCCATAAACAGCACCCGATCAGCCACTTCACGGGCAAAGCCCATCTCGTGCGTCACCACTACCATGGTCATGCCTTCTGCGGCCAGATCCTTCATCACATCCAGCACCTCGCCGACCATTTCAGGATCGAGCGCAGAGGTGGGTTCGTCGAACAGCATCACGTCCGGCCGCATAGCCAGAGCCCGGGCAATAGCGACGCGTTGTTGCTGACCACCGGATAACTGCGACGGATAGACATTCATTTTATCCGCCAGACCGACCCGCCTGAGCAGTTTTTCGGCTTCCGGCTCTACATCCGCTTTCGTGCGCCCCCTGACTTTCTGCGGTGCCAGCATCACATTGCCTTTTACCGTTTTATGGGGAAACAGATTAAACGACTGGAATACCATGCCAACGTTCGCACGCAACTCATTGATATTGGTGCTTTTGGCGTACATGTTCATGCCATCAATCTGAATCTGACCTGAGGTAATCACTTCCAGCTGGTTCAGCGTGCGCAGAAAGGTGGATTTACCCGAGCCAGACGGCCCGATGATGACCACCACCTCGCCACGTTTCACCGTTGCACTGACATCTTTCAGTGCATGGCACAGGTTGGGGTAAATTTTATTGACCTTGTCGGCGACTATCATGTCATCGCCCTGATATGTATTAGTCACTGCTCGCCAACCTCTTCTCAATTCGCTGCACGGCCCACGACAGGCTGGTCGTCAGGAGCAAATACAGTCCTGCCACCACAAACCACACCTCAAACGTGGCGAAACTGCCGCTGATGACCTCGCGGCCGGCCTTGGTCAAATCGGTGATAGAAATAACAGACACCAGCGATGAATCTTTGATCAGCGTAATTAACTGACCCGCCATTGGTGGCAAAGTGCGTTTAAAGGCCTGCGGCAGGATGACATACATCATTGCCTTGGGGTAACTCATGCCCAGAGAGCGGGCTGCTTCCATCTGCCCCGGCGGAATCGATTGAATACCGGCCCGGATAATTTCCGCAATGTAAGCGCCGGTGAAAATGGACAGCGCCACCACACCCGCGGTAAAACGTTCCAGATCGAAAATCGTACCCAGGAAAAAGTACACGATGAAAATTTGCACCAGTAACGGTGTGCCGCGGATAATTTCGACGTACAGGAAAGCCAGATTTTTGGTTACAGGATTATGCGATATCCGCATCAATCCGGCCATCAGGCCCAGAATAATGGCGAAGAACAGTGAGAGCACCGAGATTTTGAGGGTCACCCACAAGCCAAGAGTGACAGGACCAATGGTCCACTGATCGCTGCTGGCAATCACATCACCTTCAAAAACCAGATCGCCCTGTTGTACCAGGCGGGCATCATAAGCTGGGATCTGCTGAGGCACATTACTGTAGTCAAGGTTGATGATAATTGAGTTATCAGCGTTAATTTGAACGGTACCATCCCCCTGCGCCCTGAACTCTTTAGGGGTGGTATCCACGATGAATGGCAAAACACGGTGCCATTGCCAGTTGTAATTGATGCTTTGCGAAGCCTGATACAGCCCCGTCATCAGCAGCGCCAGGATGACGACAAATACAGTTTGCCAGAGCCACCGGTTAGACGTCCTAATCATATACTTCTTCCTTAGGCGTGTCGGAATGAGAAAACAGCGGGAACGCACGGCTGGCCCAGCGGCCAGCCGTTATCAGGTTTTATTGCACCTGGCTCAGCCAGCTGTTGTCTTTAAACCACTTGTCGTAGATTCGCTCATAGGTTCCGTCGCCTTTGATCTGGCGCAGGAAGTTATTAAGGAAGTTCAGCATGTCCATATCGCCCTGAGCGACTGCCCAGCCTAATGGCTCATAGGTGAATGGCTGCTCAAGGTGAACCACTTTGCCTGAGTTCTGCGAGGCATAAATGGCGTTAAACGGCATGTCGTAAATAAAGGCATCCGCTTTGCCGTTTGCCACTTCCAGCACAGCATCAGACTGGGTTTCAAACACATTGAGCTTAGCTTTGCTGATCATACGCTTGATCGCTTGCTCACCTGTAGTGCCAAGCTTAGTCGCAATGGTGTACTTGCTGTCGTTCAGGTCTTTATAACTCTTGATCTTACCTTCAAGCTCAGGATTGAGCAGAATAGTCTGACCCACAATGATGTAGGGTTCTGCGAAGTTTACGCGCATATTACGTTGCGCGTTAATGGTCATACCCGCATTAATGATGTGACACTTACCGGTCAGAAGAGTGGGGATAATACCGTCCCAGGCTGTGTTGACCGGCACATATTTCACCCCCATCTGGCGGGCCATCATTTTACCGATATCAATATCAAAACCAACAAAAGAGCCGTTTTTGCTTTTCATTTCAAACGGCATATAACCTGCGTCAAAACACACGCGAAGTTCGCCGGTTTTCACAATATCGTCCATTACCGGGCCAGCAGTGGCAGACACTGACGTGCCTAACAATGCACAAGCTGCCATAATACCGCTTACGAATTTACGCATAGACATCCTTGTATCCTTATCGTTATCAAAATGCTGATGTATCGAACTAATACGAGGATGGTTATAGCAAATTAAATCTTGCAAACTCAATTGAGATTGAACAGAAAACAATCAGGGTAAATATCAGGCTTCTGCCACTTTATGGCATAAACAAACGCAAAAATGGCATTAATCAGCACTAAGTCACGACTGAAATCTGGAAAGGCAGCACAGATCGCGGAAGTCACAGCCAATCACAATGGATGATATTTTAGTTGATTATTTGACAGTGGGCTCATTATTAACAAATTTAACACCACAGATGACAGGAAAACCTAACGATACGGCAGACACATAAATAAGAATATTATAAATCCAGATATGTGACACACAGTTCATTAATATCAATACTGTCAGGCATTTCATTCAGCGTTTTAGCTACAGCTCTGTCCTGTATGCCTTCAATAACACGCAGACCCGAACCTTCATCCGCCCTCAGCGCATTCACACTGTCGTCACTTAAAAACAGCAGCCATAAAATACCATAGAATGTATGAATACGACTGACATCTTCTCTGGTATAAACCTCTTTACCCTCACCTTCAATCGTGACTTTACTGCGCACTTCAGACAGCCAGTAGGTCGGAAATAATCCTAAGGTATAAGTCGAAATAATACCGGAAATATTTTCATCAGCGTAGTCATTGACTGCGTCGGTATACACTTTCATTTCATAATAGGCCGGCGTATACCGGCATTGATCAATATAGGTATCAACAACGACATCTTCCAGGTCGCCTCCTACATAGCCGGCACAACCCTGAAGCATAAATAAAGTAATGAGGCTGGACAGGGTCTTTTTCATATTAACTCTTCCCAACAGAAGCCGGGTCAGCAGATAAAAGTGTGTTGCATATCTTAACGATAGTTAAAAGCAGTGCAAATAAAAGCAGGTATGCTGGGAGGTTGTTCAAAAAAAGCCGCATAACAACAGTGTCCGACATTCAGGGAGCACCTCTTGCTGCGGCTTTTTCCAACAATGCAGAGAAACTTACTTCTCTACACGGTTCATATATTTGTGTTCCAGTGTATTCACACGAATGCGATCACCGGTAGCAATATACTCTGGCACCTGAACCGATAAGCCAGTGCTCAGCACAGCAGGTTTTGTCCGGGCGCTGGCAGAAGCTCCTTTGATTGAAGGGTCGGTTTCTACAATTTCCAAATCGACTGTAGACGGCAATTCCAGCGCAACCGGCGCGCCATTGACCACCAACACATGCAGTCCCTGAATGTCTTCAGTAATGAACAGCAACTCTTCTTCAATCACATCTTTGTGGAAGTGATACGGGGTGTAATCCTCATTGTCCATGAAGATATACTCTTCACCGTCAATGTAAGAGAAAGACGCGGCATGGCGACTAAAGTCTGCCAGTGTGATGATGTCATCGGCTTTGAAGCTCACATCCGCTTTCGCGTTAGTTGCCACATCATACATACGCATACGGTAAAGGCTGCTACCTGCGCGGCCACTCGGTGTTAACTTGCTAATGTCTTTAACAAAGTACACCTTACCTTCGTGTTCAATAGCTGCAGACTTTTTAATATCACTTGCCTTTGGCATAGTCATAAACTCCAGATAGACATTTGTCGCGAGAAAATAGCACGAAACGGCATGAAGACAAGTAGGCAACGCAGAAAAAAGAGGAGCTTTTCAAAGAAAAATAGCCGCTTTGCCTGAGGGGAAAGCAAAGCGGCCGGTTAACCCTGTTATTGCTGAGCGCTTACGCCAGATTCATCACAATCCGGCCTGTGATTTCGCCTTTCACCATGTCGTCAAAAATCTCGTTAATGTCTTCCAGCGCCTTCACTTCAGTAATGGCTTTCACCTTGCCTTCCGCGGCAAATTGCAGGCATTCCTGTAAGTCCTGACGCGTGCCGACAATAGAGCCAATCACTTTAATGCCATTCAGTACGGTATCAAAGATAGGTATCGGCATGTCTTCAGGCGGCAGGCCCACCAGCACACAGCTGCCACCGCGGCGCACCGAACGGTAAGCTTCTTCAAACGCAGGCTTGGACACTGCCGTACACACAACACCATGCGCGCCTCCCACCAGTCGGTGAATCGCTTCGGACGGTTTTTCTTGCATAAAATCGATACAGTGCACAGCACCCAGTTCTTTCGCCAGCGCCATTTTCTCGGCGCCGGTATCCACCGCGATGACGTTCATTCCCATGGCTTTGGCATACTGAACCGCCAGGTGACCTAAACCACCTACACCTATAATAGCAACCCACTGGCCAGGTTTGACCTCTGTCACTTTCAGCGCTTTGTAAGTGGTCACTCCCGCGCAGAACAAAGGCGCGGCATCGACATAAGACAACCCGTCCGGAATTTTCACCACATACTCACCATGAGCCAGGCAGTACTCTGCATAGCCACCGTCGACAGAATAGCCGGCATTTTGCTGATCGAGGCATAAGGTTTCACGGCCAGATAAACAATACTCACAATGACCGCACGCCGAATACAGCCAGGGCACACCCACCCGATCACCTATCTTGAGATGATGAATTTCGCTGCCCACCTGGACAACTTCGCCGACCCCTTCATGGCCCGGCACCAGAGGCATTTTGGGTTTCACCGGCCAGTCGCCGTGACAGGCATGTAAATCGGTATGACACACCCCACAGGCATGAATTTTCACCAGTATGTCACGGGGTTTGACAGCAGGCAGGGGAATATCTTTGATTTCCAGTTTCCCTTTGAATTCATTCACAACAGCGGCTTTCATGACTGCGACTCCTTATGAGTGGTTAAGCAGCCATTGTTGGTGAAAAATTCACCCAGTTTATAGATCTGGATCAATATTCATCTAATTGAATAATGTTTTGTTGCCCAGGAGGACAAAAGTGTGAATGCTGACACCAGCTAATGAGCCCTGAACCGCGGTTTACTTTATTCCAGCTGATGACAAAAGTGTTTCAACGCGATACCGCAACATCATCAGGTTTTTGGTCTGTTTATCAGAACAAAACCCAAGCTTGCACGTGGGTTTCATCCCGCTATACCAACCCCGCTAACCCCCTGCTTTCAGTCATTACGTTGTAAATTTACAACAAACTGAATGACAGAGATCACAGCCGGCAACTCATATTGCCAGTTTTTTGTTTAACTTTCGGGTCAAATTTTCTTGTCTTGTAGGTCAGGTTTTGGTTAAATACTCTGGTTTTCGAGTTAATCTTAGTCATAGAGAAGTTGAATGTTGTCATTGAACCAAATTTCACATCTGAAGTTATTTTTCTTCACTGTGCTGATTAGCCTGTCATTCCCGATTGGCAGCTATATTATGGCTTCCATGGATCCACTTGTGGTGACTTGGGTACGTTACCTGCTGGCCAGCCTGCTGTTTGTCGGGTTTCTGGTCGCTAAAGGACAGTTCCGTATCCCCTCCGCGAAAGATTTGGGCCGATACACGCTGATCAGCTTGCCGCCACTGGGCTATTTTGTTGCCATGTTTATTGCTCTGCGCGACACCAGTCCGCTCGACGCCAGCGCCCTGTATACGACTGTGCCGCTAATGAGCGCCATTCTGGCTGCGTTCGTGTTCAAGCGCAGTACCTCAATGTCTGTCACGCTGGCTTTGCTGGGCGGTATGCTGGGTGCCGGTCTGATTATTTTCCGTGGCGATCTGAGCGCTGCCGGTTCTATCGCGATGACAGCCTCTAACAAAATTTATCTGCTGGGCTGTCTGGGGATGGCGCTCAATCCGATCATTGTCAAAAAGTGCTACAGAGGCGAATCTTTCGTTCACCTGACCTGCTGGACACTGATCTGTGCAACAGGCTTGCTGACCGTCGCCACTGCGCCGCAACTGGTGCAAGTGCAATGGACACAAATTCCTGCTGATATCTGGCTGGGTATCGGGTATCTAGCGGTGTTCGCAACAGCTATCAGTTTCTTCCTGTTCCAGCAAGGCAGCGTTGCGCTGGCTCCCGAACAGGTATCGGCCTATACCTATCTGATCCCTGTGCTGGTACTACTGGTTAACCGATTCACCGGCAGCCTGGTTCCGTGGGAAGAAGTCAGCTATGGCGTGGTCACTGTCCTGCTATCAATGACGGTCATGATCCGCCGCGGCTCGCCCAGCACAAATGCAGTGGTTGCCAAACCCGAACAAGAAGCGCTGGCAAAATAATCTCAAGTAATCGAAAAATACCGCCTGAATGACTCGGGCGGTATTTTCATATCAAAGAATGCAAACTGATATTCCGGCAGCCGGGTGTCTGTTAACAGACCCGCTGCGGACTCAGTCTCAGCGCAACAAAATGCATCGGCATCGGCTTATTAAGCGCAAATGTGTCCCCTCAGCTAGATTTCTTTTGAGCATCAACAATACTGGTAATGGTATAGACGCTAATCCAGAAGAAGTTTATGACAACCCGACACGAGTTCCTGTGCCAACAAATCTGTCTTATTGATGGCGTAGTCCCCAACAGCGCTATTGTGCTCAACAAACACCAGAAAATGGCCTGGAGCCCGTTCCAGTTCTTCCGCGGCACTGCACAGCTGTTTTATGCCGATCTTGCTCAGGGGGTGTTGGTACTGCCCGACTTATTGCTGGCTAAACCCGGCCAGACTTTCATCATGGGTGACTGCCACCTGACTAACTTTGGCTTTCTGACCGAAGAAGGATCACAAGGTGATCAGGTTATCTTTTCTCCTGACGATTTTGATGATGCCTGTGTCGGGTATGGTGTCTGGGATCTGGCCCGCTACCTGACCAGCCTGGCACTGGCCAGCGATTTCGGCTGTGGGTTATTAGAAGGACGATATCTCACAGAAGAACTGGCTATCGACGACGATTTAAACGCAGTCAATAAAGACGACATCCATCAAGCTTGTGAAGCCTTCCTGTCGGCTTACTTAAAAACATTGCAGCTTGTCATTGAGGATAATGATGCCAGATACAATGTCCTGAAAAAATTCGATGATGATCATGTACTTAATAAATATTGCCGCAAAGCCACTAAGCGAGCCGCAGGCGGGAAAGACTTTCTGAGTAAAAGCCAGTTAGCCAAATCCACCACTTTTGAAGATGGCAGGCTTCGCTTTGCTGACAAGCCGTTAAAATACCAGCGCATTGATGCTGCTGACTATGAGGAGGCGGAGACAACATTCCGGCCTTATCTGGATGATGAGGTGCTGGATATAGTGATCCGTCTTGATGCCGGAACTGGCTCCAACAATGTCGGGCGTTATTATTTTCTGGTTGGCCCGAACGACGTCAGGAGTATCGATGACTTACCCCTGTGTCATATTGTTGAAGTGAAGCAGCAACGCCAGGCTGCCCCCATATTCGCGTTCCCTGAGGTCAGTCCCGTCAACTCGCTCAATCCGGCGCATCTGACCGCTGACTGCCAGCGTTTTATGCAACGTCGGCCTGATCTCATACTGGACGAGGTTATCTGGCGGGGTAAACACTGGCTGGTCCGTTCACGACACCATGCGCGTTTGTCGGTCAAACCCGAAGATCTGGTCTTAAATGACAAAGATCCCTGCTCCGCCTTTTGCCAGTATGCCTCCGCCTGCGGCGAGGCATTGGCGCTGGCCCATTCACGCGGCGACAGGCGCTCAGTGCGTTTCGAACAATTCATGAGCGAAAGCCTGCCCGGTAACGTGGACGCATTAATCACCGCCTGCCAGCAATACAGTGAGCAGGTTATTGAGGATTATAAAATCCATTGTGCGTTGCTCGAAAAATAAACACCATCATCACTCACAAATCAAACCCACACCAATGAGTCTGTAGCCTGCTCTCGCAGAAAAGAGAATACCTGAAACAGCCCCAGCACTTCACCTCCCCGACGGTATTTCAGTAGCAGTCCTCTGTCTCCCATTGACATAGCGCCATCAATATAAACCCGGTTACCGCTGACCTTAGGTTTCAGGCCTGACACTATATTGTGCCCCATCAACACCGCATCTATATGAGATACGACACTATGTTCATCCTGCGTGAAAACAGCCCGGTCCCAGACTGCAAAATGTTGATCTTCTTTGCTCAGAGTATGCTCGTTACAGCACTGAGTGAACTGTTGCCAGTCATAGGGTGCTGGCACTGCGGCATGCACCAGGCCAATTCGGTGGCCGTTGATCTGAAGGGTATAACAAAGTGGTAAACTTGCCGCAAAATTCAGCATTTTTCTGACCTCAGCAATGGCAACATCTTCATGCCAGCGGCCGCCATTCATGATCCATAAAGATCTGTCGGCATTATTCTCCAGGGCATTGAACGCCATTTGTTCATGGTTTCCCTGAATGGCATACATCGCCGGGCAATCCTGCACGGTTTTTAATAACGCCATAGAATCCGGGCCTCTATCTATCATATCGCCCAGAATAAACAGCCGATCCCGGATTTCACCATCAAGCGGGTAACGAAACCCCACCTCCTTGAGTACATCTTGCAGCAAAGCATTCTGTCCGTGCGGATCAGACAGAAAATAAATGTCGTAATGGGGGTCGAGCTGAAGGTATTCGTTCATGGAACCGCCCGGAATCATTGCCTGTTCTTAACTTAAGTTTAGCAAGGGACAATGTTGCCGGGCATAGTGCTTGCTTTGTCTTTTCTTTGCTCCCATGCCAAATCGTTACTTTTCTCGTTTTTCCGGCTCAGCATGATCAAGACAGCCTGCCAGCATAACGGTCAACACCTGAATGCAAAGAGTGGTCAGACAACTTACTGAGTCTGCTCCCCTTCCCGTGCAATCACTTTATAAATAGTTGCACCAATTACGGCTCCAACGATAGGTGCCAGCCAAAAGAGCCAAAGTTGCGCTATCGCCCAATCACCCACATAGACAGCAACCCCAGTACTTCGCGCAGGATTCACCGAGGTGTTAGTCACAGGAATAGAAATAAGATGAATCAAAGTCAGGCACAGTCCAATCGCAATGGGAGCAAAACCGGCCGGTGCACGTGAATCCGTCGCTCCCATAATGACAATCAGAAACATCATGGTCATCACCACTTCACAAACCAGTGCAGCTAGCAAAGAATATTGCCCGGGTGAATGATCACCATAACCGTTTGATGCGAAACCGGCAGATACATCAAAACCGGCCTGACCAGAGGCAATCACATATAGCACCCCACCTGCCACCAAGCCCCCCAAAACCTGAGCCACAATATAAGGTAATAGTTCAGTGGCAGGAAAACGCCCCCCAGCCCATAATCCGACAGACACAGCCGGATTAAGATGGCAGCCTGATATATGACCAATCGCAAATGCCATGGTCAGCACCGTTAAACCAAATGCCAGAGAAACACCCAGTAAACCAATACCGACTTCTGGAAATGCAGCTGCCAGAACAGCGCTTCCGCAGCCGCCAAGCACCAGCCAAAAGGTACCGACAAACTCAGCCAAATACTTATTCATATCCTGTATCCTTCTTCTTTATTTACGATTTCTGAAGTTTATGCAGGTGTAAAAACAGATAACACAGCATGGGCTGTAAGCGGCATAAAACACTGCAAACTGGATGACTACCGGCTGCCGATTAATCACGTGCAGATTCTGTTTAAGGTTAAGTATATAAGAGTGCAGGAAAAAGAGGACTCAATGATCTTAGTTATCAATATTAAGTCAGGATCTTACTTGATAAGGTTATTCACCAGGACATTATCACGCTGAAAAATAGCCTGCCGTCAAGTGATCAGCAGGCTATTTTCAGCAACATACACAATTAACGCCACATACGTGCCAGTACATCCTCATGGCTTTTACGGATACGGTGCCAGAACGCCATCACAATATGGCCAAGAGTAAAGGCCAAAAGCAGCCAGGCCAGCTCTCCGTGCAGCAAATTGCCCAGCCCAACCATCCACTCAATTTTTGCGCTGTCAAACCCGTCCATTAACGGTATTCCGAAGGGTGAAAAAGCACGGCCAGAACCATACTGCCGGATCAGAGCCAGAGTGGGGATGACAATCATCAGCGCATATAAGGCTTTATGGCCCAGTGCAGCGACACGGTTGATGGAGGCCGGACGGCGCGACAGATTAAGAACCGCCCACACAAGGCGTAAAGCAATGATAATGAACAACAGAAAACCCAGTGGCTTATGCGTTGCCCACATCAGTTCATCCAGCCACGAGTCTTCAAGTAATGCGTGCGTTACTGCCGACAAAAACTGCCAAAGCAGTAGCAGTGCCACCCCCCAATGTAAAAACCGACTTATCACACCATAGCGCTGAGCATTATCCAGAACTGACATAACATTATCCTTATTGCTTCCTAATAAGCACGTTAGACGCTGATCTGCAGGAAAATATCCCGTGAAAGTGGCATATTTACATTTACTTACGTAAACAAGGCAGAAGGAATTACCGGCAGACAGTGAAAAAAGCCACGCTGAAACGTGGCCCTGATACAAAGTTACATTGCCTCGGCTTCTGCAACCTGAGGATGGTTATCACGGAAATATTGCCATTGCTCAACGCGACGCCCGTCAGACAGAATACAATAAGTCACTCGCTTACCATCTTCAGTCACCATATCCAGCTTCCCGCCCTTCTGAACACAATACACGGCAGCCGGGTTGGCGGATCCCACCGGCTCGCTCTCTGGCTGACTCACACATCCGAACAGCAAAGTGGCTGCAGCCATTGAAACGAATACATACGCTTTATTCATTCTCATCTCCCAATTGATACGCTTTTATTATGGCAACCAGTATAAAGACAATAAGCCATATCATGTCTTGCTCTTGTAAAAAGGTTTGTTAAAACGCTTGTCCGATAAATAAGCTCCTCCGGCTAAACGTAAATCCCTACATTTACTGAGTGAAAGTATCTTATCACTGTTTACCGCAACCAAAAGCAATAAATAAAGCGTCGTGAGAATGAAAAACCTCCACCTAATAGACCAGAAAAAACCTCAGGCTTGAATGCAACATTCAGCATTCAGTCACAATCAGACTGAAAACCAACGCCCGGTCGCATACCGCCTACTCAAGCAATAAAAATGACCAGTAATGCCAGAATAATGCATGACAATAACAAACCAGCCCACCCCAACCTGACCGTCACTTCGGGCGAGAAGCGGGTACTCCAGTCAGGAAATAAAATGGCACAGAGCGAAGCGGCAGGGAGCAGCTCACAAATCAAACCTGCGCGCTTGATATGCAGGGGGAAGTTCGCAGAAAAATAAATATAAGCCGTGATATAAACAATCATCACCAGCACAGAAAGCAATGCGTCAAAATAAATGACATCCTCTTTGTTGAAGTAAAAATAAAATGTCACCAGACACAGCGCTATTATTGTTAATGCCATTATTATCTCTTGCGTTGTTTAGTGTTGATGCCGACGCTTTGCGCAATGCTTACAGCGCTTCACTTTCAAGATCCCGTGCCTTACCGGATACACCCAGCATACATAAAATGGCAACCATCATGATCACAGGGTTTACCTTGGTCTCTGCCACAAACAACATGCATAAGGTGTTGATGAACCCCACCAACACAATGCCTGTGGTTTGATAAGCGTTCAATTTTACCTGCCTGACTGGATCGTCAATGAGTAGGCGACAATGTCATGCAACATATGTAATACCCGGTTTTTCGCGCCTTAACGCAGATTTCAGATCACCGATTTGCCAAAACGCTATCGAATGTATATACATTGTATATGTGTGTGTAATAGTGAGCCGTCATGGTTAGTCGCAAGAAATCAAAAGCAATGAAGAAAGACAGTCAGTTAATCATCAGAATTAATGGTGAAGAACGTGATGCCTTTGTTGTTTTATGCGAAGAAATGGATACCAGCGCCGCACGTGAAGTGCGTCGGTTCATCCGTCAGTTTGTGAAAGAAAACGCACAACCACAGTGACCTGCGGCTTACCACATGCATGCGGCCAGAACGGCCAGGTTGATAGGTTAGGTGAAAGCTGTTCCTTTCATGTCAGCCATTTTTCCTCAAACGTTAATGAAACCGGAGAATGAAAATGGCAAAAGTGACCAAAAAAGCAAAAAAACTGCAAAAAGAAATCAAAGTGCGCAAAGCGAAAGTCGCCAAGCACGAAGGTAAACTTAAGAAACTGAAGAAAAAACTGAAAAAAGCCTGATTTTTCAGCGAAAAAAATCCGATGACGGCGCGTCATCGGATTTTTAAATGATTCGGGTTTTGATTGGTTTAAACAGTTAAACCCGCTGCTGTCATCAGTGCACGAAATAACCAGGAAATGCAGGTTAAAGCTGCCACACTGATGCTCCAGATCAGCACCATCCACCCATACTGTTTCAGAGTATCCGTCATCATCTTCATCCTCACCTCCTGTCAGTGATAGCTTTCCTGCGGATCCACTTTGCCGCTGAACACGGTGTAGCTCCAGAAGGTATACAACAGAATAAAGGGAATAATGAACAAAGCGCCCACCAGCATAAATCCTTGGCTCTGAGGCGGGGCTGCTGCCTGCCAGATTGACACGTCCGGCGGAATAATATTCGGCCACAAGCTGATTCCAAGCCCGCTGAATCCCAGAAAAATGATGCCAAGTGCAGCCACAAATGGCTGAATTTCCCTGCGTTTTTTCACTGAAATCACTAACAGTAATGCCAGTAACACGGTCAGCAGCGGCACTGGGGCAAAGTAAATTAAATTCGGCAAACTGAACCATCGGGCAGCAATTTCCGGGTACGCCAAAGGCGTCCACACACTGACAACCCCAATAACCGCCAGCAGTTGCAACAAAATTTTTGGTGCCAGCTGGTACATAGTCGCTTGCAGTTCTCCTTCTGTTTTCATGGTCAGCCAGGTACATCCCAGTAATGCGTACGCAATGACCAGCCCCAAACCGCAAAACAACGGAAACGGTGCCAGCCAGTCAAATGCGCCACCTGCAAATTGCCTGCCTTCAACCGGAAACCCTTCAATCACTGCACCAACCACGATTCCCTGGCAAAAAGTAGCAACCAGCGATCCCACCATGAAGGCTTTATCCCAAAAAACCTGATGCGAAGGCAATGCTTTAAAGCGGAACTCAAACGCCACTCCTCTGAAAATCAGTGCAATCAGCATCACAGTTAACGGGACTGTCAGGGCATCAATAATCACCGCATAAGCCAGCGGAAAAGCCCCGAATAAACTGGCTCCTCCCAGTACCAGCCAAGTTTCATTACCATCCCAGACTGGTGCCACTGAATTGACCATGACATCTTTTTGTTCATCACTTTTGACCAGGGGCATCAAAATACCGATCCCCAGATCAAAGCCATCCATAGTGATATACATCAGTGTGGCAAACACAATGATGCCAAACCACAATACCGATAAATCCACGCCCATCGCCGTGTCTCTCCTTGTTAATCATTCAACATTCATGGATTAAATCCGACCGGAAACTGTCGGCAGATCATGGGCGATGTCTTCATCACCCGGCTGCGGCCCTTTCTGAATCTGATGAACCATATAGTAATAACCAAATCCGAATACCAGGCTGTACACCACGAAGAACGTCAGCAGGCTGATACTCATATGCAAGTCGCCATGAGCAGACACTGCAGCATCCGTTCTCAGCAGCCCGTGAACCACCCAAGGCTGACGCCCTACTTCCGTGGTGATCCAGCCTGCCAGGATGGCAACCAGCCCGGCTGGCCCCATCCAGAGAGAAAACGTCAGGAATCCTTTATGCTGATACAGTCTGTTTTTCTTGCGCAGCCACACACTGACCAGCCCCTGCCCAATCATCAGCAGCCCCAATGCCACCATGATGCGAAATGACCAAAAGATTAACGGTGAGTACGGACGTTCATCTGCCGGGAAATCCTTTAACGCCGGAATGGGTTCGGTCAGGCTGTGCTTCAAAATCAGGCTCGCCATGGCCGGAATTTCAATCGCATAATCGGTGCGCTCTGTCTCCATGTTCGGCCAGCCGAACAGAATCAGCGGTGTCGGTTCTCCGGCGCTGTTATCCCAGTGTCCTTCAATTGCAGCGATTTTGGCCGGCTGATACTTCAGGGTATTCAGTCCATGCAGATCGCCGATAAATGCTTGAATGGGGGCCACGAAAACCAACATCCACATCGACATGGAAAACATAGTCCGCACCGCACTGCTTTGGTTGCCCTTCAGCAGATGCCATGCCGCAGACGCGCCGACAAACAGGGCACAGCTCAGGAAAGCCGCTACGCCCATATGCATCAGCCGATACGGAAATGACGGGTTAAAGATCACCGCAAACCAGTCAACAGGCACCACTTGCCCGTCAATGATTTCGTGGCCCTGCGGCGTATGCATCCAGCTGTTCGACGCCAGAATCCAGAACGTCGAAATAATGGTGCCGAGCGCCACCATGCAGGTCGCAAAAAAGTGCAGATTATCCCCGACGCGCTTCCAGCCAAAAAGCATGACGCCCAGAAATCCGGCCTCCAGAAAAAATGCGGTCAGCACCTCGTAGGTCAGTAACGGCCCGGTAATGCTGCCGGCAAACTCAGAAAAACCACTCCAGTTTGTGCCAAACTGGTAAGCCATGACTAACCCGGAAACCACACCCATACCGAAGTTCACGGCAAAAATTTTTGACCAAAAGTGGTACAGCGCTTTGTAATCTGGCTGACGGGTTTTCAACCAGAGACCTTCCAGAACCGCCAGATAGCTTGCCAATCCAATGGTGATGGCCGGGAATATGATGTGAAAAGAGACAGTAAATGCGAACTGTATTCGCGCGAGCATGAAAGCATCGAGTCCAAACATAAGCTTCCTATTGAGTCATTGAAAAGCACGCTTATATTGAAAGAACCCGACTGAAAAAAAAGATACAGAACCAGACTTAAAACCTATAACAGTTTTATTAAACAATTGTTATATTTTCAGTAAATTCAACCACGGGATCTGAGGTTAAGATTGGCGAAGTATGAACAGTTGGCATCTCAAATCCGCCAACAAATTGAATCTGGTATCTGGCGTGCCGGTGAAAAAATGCCATCGCTCCGGAAGCAGGCAGCGCACTCTGGTATGAGTCTGATGACCGTCATGCATGCTTATCAGCAGCTGGAATCTCAGGGCTGGCTGGTTGCGCACCCCCGTTCCGGTTATACGGTGGCCGAAAGCATCCGAATCAGCCCCCAGTCACACAACGCAGCAGTCGAAACCGCCGAAGCTGTCGACATCAACAGTTTCATTTTCGATGTTCTGCAAGCCTGCAGAAAGCCGTATATGATCAACTTTGCGTTTGCCTACCCGGACCCCAATCTGTATCCACGGCATCAGGTAAATAAATCCCTGATGCATGCCGCCCGCAGCATACCGGTTTCCAATGCACTGGATAACTTGCCGCCGGGCAATGACACACTGCGCGCTATGATTGCTCAGCGCTACGCCGCAAAAGGCATCAGTATCGCCCCCGATGAAATCGTGATTACCGCGGGTGCGCTTGAAGCCCTGAACCTGAGCCTGCAGGCAGTAACCCGCCCCGGCGATTGGGTGGTGGTGGAATCTCCGACATTTTACGGTGCGCTTCAGTCGCTGGAACGTCTCGGGCTGAAAGCGCTGTCGGTGAGAACAGATCCCAAGACCGGCCTTGATTTAACCTCGCTTGAACGCGCGTTTCAGTCACATTCGGTCAAGGCCTGCTGGCTGATGACCAACCACCAAAACCCGCTCGGATTCACGCTGACAGAGCCAAAAAAGCGGCAGTTAATATCGCTGCTGAACAAATACCAGGTTGCACTTATCGAAGATGACGTATACAGCGAACTCTACGCAGGCAATGAACAACCACTCCCGGCCAAAGCGTTTGATGCCAGTGGGAATGTGATGCTGTGCTCATCCTTTTCTAAGTCATTGGTCGCCGGTTTCAGAATCGGCTGGGTGGCCGCCGGGAAGCGGGCCACAGACATTCAAAAACTTCAACTGATGAGTACCCTGACCACCAGCGTACCCATTCAGCTCGCACTGGTTGATTACCTCAGTACCCGAAACTACGAGCACCATCTGAGACAGCTGAGGCGAACCCTAGACAAACGTAAAAAAGCCATGTGCAGGCTACTGACACAAATGCTTCCCCCTGACGTCGAAATCGAGCCTGCGGAAGGCAGTTATTTCGTTTGGCTGCGATTACCTGTCACCTCAGATACGATGGCAATTTACACTCAGGCACTGGCAGAAAACATTACGATCGCACCGGGCAAGATGTTTTCTCCCGGCAAACAATTTAACCACTGCCTGAGGCTGAATACTTCTTTTGAGCTGGATGAAAGTCACACAGATGCCATTCGACGGCTGGCGGAAATCATTAATCAACACCTGGAACAACAATAAATAGCAGGATGGCGCTTCCCCTGCTTTGATTATCTGACGCATTGATGAAGATTTCACAGCGTCACGTTACCGGGAAATATTCCATCACTCAAATTCTTAGGTGAATGACAGCATGGATTTCCTGCGCCAGCGATAGGCACCACCCCGCTTGGCACAAACCTCTGCCCTTTATTGAAAAAACCGATTGTTGTCATTGATAAAAACGTCTTTATCCGATTGCCAGTCGGTCTATATTCAAGTGTGTAACTGAGACACACCACACCCTACACTAATTCTCAAGGAGCAATGTATGAGCAACGGCAAAGGTACCACTACGGGTGGATGCCCAGTAATGCATGGCAGCAATACCAACCTTCGCGGCGCGGGGACAAGGAACGAAGATTGGTGGCCGAATCAGCTGAACCTCAAAATCCTCCATCAGAACGATAAAAAGTCAAACCCTCTGGGTGAAGGCTTCAACTATGCAGAAGAATTCAAAAAACTCGACCTGAAAGCCGTTAAGCAAGATATTGAGAACGTGTTGACCGACTCGCAGGATTGGTGGCCGGCAGACTACGGTCACTATGGCCCGCTCATGATACGTATGGCCTGGCACGCAGCAGGCACCTATCGTACCGGCGACGGCCGTGGCGGTGCATCAACCGGTAATCAGCGTTTCGCGCCATTAAACAGCTGGCCGGATAACGGCAACCTGGATAAAGCCCGCCGCTTACTGTGGCCGGTAAAACAAAAATACGGCAACAAACTCTCCTGGGCAGATCTCTTTATTCTTACCGGCAACGTTGCCCTTGAATCCATGGGATTCAAAACCTTTGGTTTTGGTGGCGGACGAACGGATATCTGGGAGCCGGAAGAAGACATCTACTGGGGCGCTGAAGACGTCTGGCTCGATAACAAACGTTACAGCGGTGAGCGTGATCTAGAAAACCCGTTGGCCGCCGTGCAAATGGGCCTGATCTACGTTAACCCGGAAGGACCGGACGGCAACCCTGACCCATTGGGATCCGGTCGTGATGTCCGCGAAACGTTCGCCCGAATGGCGATGAACGATTATGAAACCGTCGCGCTGACGGCAGGTGGTCACACCTTTGGTAAATGCCATGGTGCCGGCGATGCGGCGCTGGTTGGTCCTGATCCTGAGGCAGCTCCTATTGAGCAGATGGGCCTCGGCTGGAAAAACACACATGGTAGAGGCAGGGGCCGTGATTCCATTACCAGCGGCCTGGAAGGTGCCTGGACACCGACACCAACCAAATGGGACAACACCTACTTCGAAATGCTGCTGGGTAATGAGTGGGAACTGACAAAAAGCCCGGCTGGTGCCAACCAATGGAAAGTGAAAAACGTCACGGATAAAAACCAGGCACCCGATCCGGAAGATGCTTCACAACGCGTCAATATCATGATGACAACAGCGGATATGTCGATGCGCGAAGATCCTGAATATCGCAAGATTTCAGAGCACTTCCGTGCCAATCCTGAGGAATTTGCCGATGCCTTTGCCCGGGCCTGGTTCAAGCTGACTCACCGCGATATGGGCCCTAAAGCGCGCTATCTTGGCCCTGAAGTGCCCGCAGAAGAGCTGATCTGGCAAGATCCGGTACCCGCCGTCGATCACGATCTTATCAACGACAGTGACGTTTCTGCACTGAAGCAAACCATTCTCAACTCTGGCTTGAGTGTGACAGAACTGGTTTACACCGCCTGGTCATCAGCCGCCACATTCCGCGGTTCTGACTGCCGTGGTGGCGCAAATGGTGCCCGTATTCGTCTGTCACCGCAAAACGGCTGGGAAGTGAACCAACCCGGACAATTGAAGAAAATCCTGAGCACCTTTGAAGGGATTCAGAAAGACTTCAACTCAGCACAGTCAGGTAACAAGGCTGTGTCACTGGCTGATCTGATAGTCCTTGGTGGCGATGCTGCTGTTGAGAAAGCCGCAAAAGACGCAGGTATCAGCGTGAGTGTGCCCTTCTCACCAGGCCGTACCGATGCCACCGATGATCAGACGGATGCAGAATCGTTCGATGTGCTCGAGCCTGTCGCTGATGGTTTCCGTAACTACATGAAAACCAAATACACAGTTTCGGCCGAAGAAATGCTGCTGGACCGTGCCCAGCTGCTCACCCTGACGGCACCGGAAATGACAGTGCTGCTCGGGGGTATGCGTGCGCTGAATGCCAACTTCGGTGGTTCGAAACACGGTGTATTCACCGACAAACCGGGCGTGCTGACAAACGACTTCTTTGTCAATCTGCTGGATATGAACACAGAGTGGCAACCCACCACAGAAGCCGCAGATGAATTCGAAGGCCGTGACCGGAAAACAGGCCAGGTGAAATGGACCGCAACCCGCGTCGATCTGGTGTTTGGTGCCAACTCGCAACTGCGTGCCATCTCGGAAGTGTATGGCGGCAGCGATGGCAAAGAGAAGTTCGTAAACGACTTTGTCAGCGCCTGGACCAAAGTCATGAACGCCGATCGATTTGATCTGAAATAAACCCTGACCACCCCCTCCCGATCCCGGGAGGGGATGTTATATCTTCAAAGATTTAACATCATTCTCAGATAAACGTCTTCTCTTTTCAGTCATTTTCTCAAGCATTCCCCGGCAAACGTTGCAATTGCAAATCAGTTGCAATACCAGCAAGCGTATCCTCCCGGCTTTACCCGTTAGGCAGAAAGTCAGAAATCCCAATGAACCTGTCATATACTTCAGAGAATAAGACTGAAAAATATCACGCTGACTATAGGGCTAATGCTTTGACACATGCATTTTCTGTAATTTAAACGATAGAAGAGGCTTATGATGATTGTAGGATATGCGAAATTTTCTAAAAGACACCCTTACTTTCATATATTTCTCATTTCATCTCTCACCCTGACATTTTTAATTTCCGCTTTCATACTGATTGAATATGAAACCATTGAACTGGCTGGGGTGATTATTTTAATTGGCAGTACCTTGCCCTTTTTTGCCAAAGCGTCTAAATACAAACAGCAATATTTATCTGATTAGTTTTCATGAAAAACAACCCGCTGAACATCATCAATGGGCTGTATTCCTGATACAGCCCATGACGTTATACCCCCCTGCTAGCTGAGGTCATAACCTTGTAAGTTATAGAGCTTCTTGAACTTTTCCTGTTCACCTTCTTGAGCTGGGTACAGCAACTGAATCGCAACGGGTAACTCTGTATCCGGGTTGATAAGGTAGTTCCCATCCTTAGGCGTTTTTAGTTCAACCACACCTTCTGAACCATCAAGCACAACCTCCGGCCATGTAACACTCGCAATGGTTGTTCCTGGAGGCAAGTCGGAAAACGAGACTTTCCAATGTGTAATAGGATCAGATGAGGCTTTCAGCAATATTTCATAGCTATAGATGTAACCTTGTGATTCCCAGTCCTGCCAATATGATTTGAATTCTGCTCGACTTAATATTGGTTGCAGACCAGAAGCTGAACGTTTAAGTGTAATATCGAATCCTGGCCCCTTTATTCCTTCATGGTTATAATAGTTTACCTGCCCGACAATAAACTCTTCTTCACCTGGTGGTATATCATCCACAAGTAGTGAAATTGTCCTGTTCCTTGTCCAACCAGCACTCTGTTCAGCCGTACTTGTAACAGAAGCTGTTTTCCCATCGGCAGAAATAAATAATTCAGATCCAGAACCAGGATACGACATATGTGTAACACGCGCATTGCCTGTTAATGCAGCTTCAATTCTTGCGCCAGGTATTTCTGGCTCATTATTCGAATCAACGACAAAGTTCACGGTAACCGCAGAGCCTTCAGTCACATCAGGTATAAAATCTTGCTTAATCTCATGGATAATTGCAGCCATAGGTGTTCTCCATATTAAAAGTCATCATTACTTCCATACTGCCATCTGAGATTAGTTCAACCACACCTAATGACACAAACATCATTGCACAACCTTGAAATAAAAAGTAAATTTTTAATAACAGCAAAATCAAAATGATTTTTCAAAGTAACAATTAATAATTCAGCATCGAAAACCTATTGTGAGCAACAGGTACTAGCATCAAGCAAACAAAATAAAAATCACAACAGAATACACAGGCATCTGTCATTAAAATGATATTCATCAAAGATTATGGCGATAGCAGTGCAGCGTCTCATTGATAGTATGAAGGACTGACAAACGGGATCGACCAAGACAGAAACAATGCAGGAAGTATTTCACATCCTGTTACTTTCAAATGAAAAGCATAGTATTCAGATGCACTGGGCTACACAGATTTACCGCCACCGTTGGCGTCACGGGAATTCGTACTACACTGAAAATAAGCCTCTCGTGACACCTCAGTAAAACGGGCTGCCAGTCATTCACGACGGCAGCCCGCCTGATAAGCCCTGTCTATCAATTCATCAGTCTGCTTTATTGGACTGGCACACAAAAACAGTATATTTTTTAGGGGTATATTTTACCTGGCTGTTATCACGATGAAACCGACTCCCCTTTGCTTTTCCGTACTCCTTCTTGCCGGCGGGCAAGGCTCCCGAATGGGAGGCAAAGACAAGGGGTTGGTTTCCTTTCGCGGCAGGCCGTTAATTGCCAGCCTGTTTGACGTTGTCAGACCGCTGACAGATGACCTTCTGATCTCCTGCAACCGCAATACCGAGCAGTATGCCACTTACTGTGACCATATACTGACTGACGATGTCAGCGGCTTTCCCGGCCCGTTAACCGGCATACTGAAAGGACTGACTGCGGCAAAACACGACTGGCTGCTGCTGTTTCCCTGCGATGCGCCCATGATAGACCAGTCCCTCGTCAGCCAGATGCTGGATGCCGCCTCAGCCGATACACCGCGTCCCGTCATGGTTCGGCAGGGCCAACAGTGGCAGCCAATGTTCAGCCTGATCCCCAAGCCTCTGCTCCCCGTATTGCAACAGGCCTGGCAGTCGGGCGAGCGCAGTCTGATGGCGATCCTGACCCGCCATGATACCGTGGCAGTAGACTGCGCGCTGAACGATCCCCGGCTGCAAAACATCAATACTCCGCAGCAATTACTTGATTTACACCATTATTGATAGATGCCGTTTTTAATTCAGACACACGCAGTTTCCCAAATAACACCAACCTAAGGGTGTGACTTATAACGCAACCAGAGTCAGGCGGCACAAACAATAGAAGGCAACAGACGGGCCTTATCGGTCCTTCAAAACAAGCCATTGGACTTCCGCCGGGCTGTTGAGTAGCCTGTCTGTATCAGGGTTTAAAACCGACGTCAGGCAATAAGATGAATGATATTGATAACAAACAATCTGAAATCGCAGATGTGAATGCGGCACCGCCTGCGCCTGATGCATTCCGTTATATTGAGCTGCACGATGACATTGCGCCTGACACCCCAATTGCACACAGTGCCGTGTTAGCCAGCGAAACTGCGCTGTCTATCAGTTATAACGGTATCAGCCAGGCCGTGATGATGGTGACACCGGGCAATATTGAAGATTTCGTCAAAGGCTTCAGCCTGAGTAACGATATTGTTCGCTCGGTGAGCGAAATCTACGACATCACCCTCACCGCCGGCTGCGATTCCCACCATGCCGAAGTCAAGATTTCAAACCGCGCTTTCTGGTCTCTGAAAAATCACCGCCGTCAACTGGCGGGCACCAGCGGCTGTGGCATTTGTGGTGTGGAAGCCATTGAACAGGCACTGCCGCCCTTAACCCCGCTGACACCGGTTCCGCCCCCGCAAGCCAGCCTGCTGCACAACCTGCGAGAGCGTATCACCGAGGCACAGGAAGTGGCCCGCAGCAGCGGCGCCCTGCACGCTGCGCTGTATGTCGATGCCGGGGGGAATATTCAGCTGTGCCGGGAAGATATCGGCCGCCACAACGCGCTGGACAAACTGATCGGCGCCATGGCCACAGCCCGCATCAATCCGCAGTCCGGCTTCGCCGTGATGACCAGCCGCTGCAGCCTGGAACTGATTCAGAAAGCTGTCCGGGCCAAGATCAGCACGCTGGTGACCCTGTCCGCGCCCACAGCCATGACAGTGCGCTGGGCGCGACACAATAACCTGAATTTAATCCATGTGCCGCACCGCAGTGCGCCGAGGTTATATAGTGGTGGGGTGTGAACTATTTTCGGGTATGAGGTATGTCGCGCTTGAGTCCGGTGGTTTATTTGGCATGAACTGATGCGCGCCAGACACTCTTTGCTGGCTCAAAGAGTGCCCAGAAAAGCCTTTGATTTCGCTGGTGTTGTCCGGGCCGGTTGTAGGCGCTCCCGGCGCCGACAACCTAAAAATTCGTCCTGAATTTTTCCCTGTGGGGGTGGGTTTCTTGGGTTCAACTATTGTTGTTGTGCAGAAACGATTTCAGTCATGCATCAATGACATCACTTCCGTCATTACCGCGCAGGCGGTAATTCATACAGCGAGTACCGTTACAAGTTGCTGTGTTTGAGTTTGCTGGTATGTCGCGCTTAAGTCCGGTGGTTTATTTGGCATGAACTGATGCGCGCCAGACACTCTTTGCTGGCTCAAAGAGTGCCCAGAAAAGCCTTTGATTTCGCTGGTGTTGTCCGGGCCGGTTGTAGGCGCTCCCGGCGCCGACAACCTGAAAATTCGTCCTGAATTTTTCCCTGTGGGAGTGGAATACTCTAATGTTAACTCGTCAGTTTCAGATTAAAATTTCTATGAGTTAACGCTCGGCTAAACGGAGCGAACGCAGTGAGCGTCCGGCGGAGTGGAACGGAGCGAATTTGAGCCGCTTGTTATAGGGCGATGTATATTAAGATATTTCAACTTCGATGACATATATGGGAATTCTCTTATCAGGACATTGGTATTTAGCAGCCAAGCAATCCTCACTAATCAAGGTTCTATTGACAAGAGTTAGTTCCGCACCAGAAGAAAACAAAACTTCTTTTTCATTACCCATCCTAGTGCCTTTTCGGCGGTAAACAAAAACATTGGTCTTAGCTCTCACCGCCCGCAATACAAACAAATCTATCTGTCCGGCATCGTATGCCTTTCCTCGCCACTCAGCATTTCTTAACGCTACTTGCGGGCAAAAGCTGGTAGAAAATGGTTTGTTTAATTTTACGCGGGCTGTGCTGCTAGGCCATAGACCACCATGAAAAAGAAATTGCCCATCAGAAAGGATATTGGCATTTTTATTGATTTCTAAGTCTACCTCGAACTGGTCGTAGTTAGGGTACTCTTGTTGAAACTTCCTTATTGCATCTGGAGTTTTCGAAGGCATACACTGCCTCCAAATTTTATACTCAGAACTATTGTCTAACTGCTCATCGATATAGTTTTCAAGAGCACTGTCGGCGCCTTTTCTAGCCATATAGCAAGCAGCTTCAAAGGGACTTGAAACTCTCTCCTCAAGCTTATCATTTACAAATGGAAGGAAATATCCATTTTTCTGATAGCAGTCCAGGCTTTCTTGTTGGGTCGGCTGTCTCGTTGACCACTTCTCATATGACGGAACAAAATTATTAATTAAAGGTAGAATCATTAAATCACTCGAATATGAATGGTGACGTTTAGCCCTATAACGCTTTGCTCACCGGAAAATTAGGAGCGTAGCGAGTAATTTTTCCGCGTGTAGCAACTTGTTATAAGGCTCACACACGGAACGGAATCTCTGATTTATTAACTGTGAGTTCATATTCAATATTTCCTGAGTCGACCTGCCAGATCTTTTCTATGCTGTGTACAAATTCTGACATGGATGCAAACGACATCTTTTGATTCTGCACAGGACCCACTGTAACTGATTTGATGCAATCAAGTGTAATTGGTACTTCGATGTACGGAATTAAAACATCACCCCTCGGACGATATTTGACATTGCTTGGGTATTCAGAATCATTCGAAGGCAGTACGATCCTTGACTCCTTTTCTTCAGAAAATCCTCTGTTTTTAAATGTCGCCGCATCATAACTGAGAGATATTACAGCGTCTAACGCATCCACACCAAGACAGCCACTATTTTCGGCCATGTCATTGCTAACGGCTGTTATAGCATCTCTGGCATGCAGCCTAGCTTTTTCATTTTTTTGCGCATCGATATATAGGCAATCGAACAACTTTGACACTTCAGAAGTCAGTATCTCCTTATCGAATTCTATTGCATACGATCCATAGGCCCGCCATTGGCTTAGGCAGTCTGGTTCAGAACTTAGTGAAAATAAAAACAAAGGATCTTCTGAAACACCATATGTCTTTAGGCCTGTAAGTGACTCAAGTATGTACTCTCTAGCCTTTTCGTAATACTCAGAATTAGCAAAAACATCAGGAGATGGCGCTTTCAATCCCTCTATTAAAAAAGCTATACCGTCATGTAACTCTTGAGAGTCGTTCAAGTAACGAATGGGTAGTGTTCAAAGTTTTGTGTCTTTTCCTACACTTCCTAAAAACGGGGGGAGACACATCATGGCTGATAAATACGAAATTGATATCCAGGCATTCGCCAAAGCGCTGCAGTCCGGGCAAAACCTCA
>NZ_JAUOQQ010000069.1:0-504 GCF_030547675.1 Photobacterium sp. 2_MG-2023 | reverse complement strand
GAAACAGTTTTCATTCAATCTCTAAGATTGAATTTACTAGTCAGCTTTCCAGATTGTTAAAGAGCATGTGAATTATCTTTCGATAACCACTGTTTAAAGATTCTCGAAGAAAGTCTTTAGAGAGTGGTTCCAATGAGCCTGAGACCAGGCGTGGGTTTTCGACGTTTAGTTGGCTAAACGAGAAAGCGCACAACGCAGTATCAGAGAAATTGGTGGAGCTAAGCAGGATCGAACTGCTGACCTCCTGCGTGCAAGGCAGGCGCTCTCCCAGCTGAGCTATAGCCCCATCGAGTATTGCAAGAGTGTTTAACCACTGCATTTGGGAAGACAGTGGTGGGTCTGAGTGGACTTGAACCACCGACCTCACCCTTATCAGGGGTGCGCTCTAACCACCTGAGCTACAGACCCTTCTCTTGCGCTCTTAACGATTTCGACCAAGCAATCTGTGTGGACACTGCATCAACGACACAGTCTTTAGGTAAGGAGGTGATCCAGCCCCAGGTT
>NZ_JAUOQQ010000068.1:0-508 GCF_030547675.1 Photobacterium sp. 2_MG-2023 | reverse complement strand
TTATTGAACCAAGTGCGCAATGAAATGAATTTGGTGATTTTGATTGAAAATTGGTCATCAATCTCAGGGCGATTTATGTACCGGGGCTGCCTGTTGAAGAGCACAGCGAAAGCTGACACCTGAGTAATAGGCTTTTTCGACCGGATCTCTATAAATACGGGCGAACGTCATTGTTGTTCCTAACGCATCGCGCTGAACCTTCTGTGTGCCGGATGCAGGGCCTTTGGGGTTGAGTTCCGGAGAAATCTGATAATAGTCGGGGGAGTACCAGTCATTCACCCATTCACCCATTCACTGACCTGATTTGTCATGCCATAAACCCCTAAAGGGTTCGGATAAAATTTGTCGACGACCTCAATATCGGTTGACGCATTGGCATCATTTTCAGTGTACTCAATATAATACTCTGTCTCAGGATCGAAATAGATCCCCCTGATCTGATCCAATACTTTTGGACACCGCGTTAAGTGAGTAAAATGACTTATCGAGGTGAATATGACAATCAAGA
>NZ_JAUOQQ010000067.1:0-515 GCF_030547675.1 Photobacterium sp. 2_MG-2023 | reverse complement strand
CGCTGAGACAGGTGCTGCATGGCTGTCGTCAGCTCGTGTTGTGAAATGTTGGGTTAAGTCCCGCAACGAGCGCAACCCTTATCCTTGTTTGCCAGCACTTCGGGTGGGAACTCCAGGGAGACTGCCGGTGATAAACCGGAGGAAGGTGGGGACGACGTCAAGTCATCATGGCCCTTACGAGTAGGGCTACACACGTGCTACAATGGCGTATACAGAGGGCGGCGAGCTAGCGATAGTGAGCGAATCCCACAAAGTACGTCGTAGTCCGGATTGGAGTCTGCAACTCGACTCCATGAAGTCGGAATCGCTAGTAATCGTGGATCAGAATGCCACGGTGAATACGTTCCCGGGCCTTGTACACACCGCCCGTCACACCATGGGAGTGGGCTGCACCAGAAGTAGATAGCTTAACCTTCGGGAGGGCGTTTACCACGGTGTGGTTCATGACTGGGGTGAAGTCGTAACAAGGTAGCCCTAGGGGAACCTGGGGCTGGATCACCTCCTTACCTAAAGAC
>NZ_JAUOQQ010000066.1:0-541 GCF_030547675.1 Photobacterium sp. 2_MG-2023 | reverse complement strand
CTGACTGAGTTACGAACCATATGGACGATACAAAGCTGGATTTGAGTCTGCGGGTAAACGGCATTAATCGCATCAGGAAAGCCCTTAAGGCCATCGACGCAGGCTATCAAGATATCTTTTACTCCTCGGTTTTGCAGTTCGGTCAAGACGCTCAGCCAGAACTTGGCACCTTCATTTTCGGACAGCCACATCCCCAACAGTTCTTTCTGACCATCCATATTCACACCGAGCGCAAGGTAAACAGATTTGTTGATGACCTGCTTGTCCTGCCTGACTTTGACGACGATGCAATCAAGATAAACGATGGGATATACGGCATCTAAGGGGCGAGACTGCCACTCAATGACCTGCTCCAAAACGGCATCAGTGACCTTGGAAATGAGTGTTGGAGAGACGTCTGCGTCATACATTTCTTTGAAGGTGGCAACGATCTCGCGGGTCGTCATACCTTTGGCATAGAGACTGAGGATTTTATCGTCCATCGACTGGAAGCGGGTTTGATGCTTGCGCACGAGCTGAGGTTCGAAAGAGGCTTCTCTGT
>NZ_JAUOQQ010000065.1:0-544 GCF_030547675.1 Photobacterium sp. 2_MG-2023 | reverse complement strand
CAACGATCTTAGCAACAACACCAGCACCAACGGTACGGCCACCTTCACGGATTGCGAAGCGCAGACCTTCGTCCATTGCGATAGGTGCGATCAGAGTAACAACCATCTTGATGTTGTCACCTGGCATTACCATCTCAACGCCTTCTGGCAGTTCGATAGTACCGGTCACGTCAGTTGTACGGAAGTAGAACTGTGGACGGTAGCCTTTGAAGAATGGAGTATGACGGCCGCCTTCATCTTTAGACAGAACGTATACTTCAGACTCGAAAGTCGTGTGTGGAGTGATTGAACCAGGCTTAGCCAGTACTTGACCACGCTCAACTTCGTCACGCTTAGTACCACGCAGCAGAACACCAACGTTCTCACCAGCACGGCCTTCGTCCAGAAGCTTACGGAACATCTCAACACCAGTACAAGTTGTAGTGATGGTGTCTTTGATACCTACGATAGCAACTTCGTCACCTACGCGAACGATACCTTGCTCAACACGACCTGTTACTACAGTACCACGGCCCTGGATTGAGAATACATCTTCGATTGGCAG
>NZ_JAUOQQ010000064.1:0-617 GCF_030547675.1 Photobacterium sp. 2_MG-2023 | reverse complement strand
TGGCTATCTCAGCCCTGAGAATTTTGAATTGAAGAACAGTGCTTAGCTAAGTGTCCAGAGTTAGTGGATCAGATCACCCCGCTTAGCTGACGGTAACCATTATTAGTGGCAAAATAGTAGTGTTGGCCACGACTTCGGGCAGCATATTCCCATTGTGCTTCGGTGGGTAAGTCGAAGGGGATTGCACTGATATGACCGAGCCACTGGCAATAATCTTTGGCTTCCTGCCATGCTTTGGCACTAGCTGGATAGTTTTTTCTTGTGGTTATTAGCAGTTTGTATCGTTCAGAATCCCGTTGAACAATCGACCCATCACGCGAATTCTCTTTGGCCACAGGTAATCCATTAATCAGGCGCATCCACTCCATATCAATAAATCGCGTTTCAAATTTAGCGATTGAGTAGGCATCGAGTGTGACTTTATGCAAATGATTAGCACCTGTCTCCTGACTAAACGGTGAACTCAAGCATTCAGCATCCGGAGACCAGTCCATCCGTTTGACTGTACGGCTGGGGATTTCACAAGGGGCACGAAAATCGCCCATCTCAAAACTACCGCCTTCAACAAACACCAGATTCTCGATGGCACGTACCACCACGTCGGCGGCGTTTTGTTT
>NZ_JAUOQQ010000063.1:0-639 GCF_030547675.1 Photobacterium sp. 2_MG-2023 | reverse complement strand
ACTCAGACGTGAAACGCAGCAGCGCCGATGGTAGTGTGGGGTCTCCCCATGTGAGAGTAGGTCATCGCCAGGCTCCCTATTAAGAAAAGGCCACCTTATGGGTGGCCTTTTTGCTTTTCATGTCCAGTGGCACTGTCAGTAATGATAACGCTATCTTTATTGTTGGCTGTTTTTAGAAATCTGTACCCAGTGTTTCAACGGTAACAGGACAGATGTCAGCAAATAAGGTAGGAACATTGAATATACTGATGTTTTTATAAGCGGTTGATAAAGCGATAAGTCATTTTAAGTCGCTAAGACTGGTAATTCTCGTTCAGCTGTATACAATACTTAGCAATTCTAGGGGATTAGTTCAGCCCGGTAGAACGTCGGTCTCCAAAACCGAATGTCGGCGGTTCGAATCCGTCATCCCCTGCCAGATACAAAAGCCTCGTCTTCTGACGGGGCTTTGTCATTTCTGAGGGTCAGAGTGATACCATTCTAAGTAAGAATATGATCTAATTGAGGCTTCTCTTTCAGGTGGTCAAATTGCTATGGATAGCCTCAATAACATTGACTTCAAAAAGCTGGCAAGCCAGCAAAAATCCATTCAAATGAAAATGAGATTACTCGCGCTTGCCCATTTTAAAGAGGGCCAGT
>NZ_JAUOQQ010000062.1:0-736 GCF_030547675.1 Photobacterium sp. 2_MG-2023 | reverse complement strand
CATTCAAGTGCTCATGGAGTCCGTAAAACCCCTTGGGTGTTGTATGGTTAAGCCTCACGGGCAATTAGTACAGGTTAGCTGAGCGCCTCACAACGCTTACACACCCTGCCTATCAACGTTCTAGTCTCGAACAGCCCTTCAGGAGGCTCAAAGCCTCAGGGATGACTCATCTCAGGGCCAGCTTCCCGCTTAGATGCTTTCAGCGGTTATCTGTGCCGAACTTAGCTACCGGGCAATGCGTCTGGCGACACAACCCGAACACCAGCGGTTCGTTCACTCCGGTCCTCTCGTACTAGGAGCAACTCCCTTCAATCATCCAGCGCCCACGGCAGATAGGGACCGAACTGTCTCACGACGTTCTAAACCCAGCTCGCGTACCACTTTAAATGGCGAACAGCCATACCCTTGGGACCGACTTCAGCCCCAGGATGTGATGAGCCGACATCGAGGTGCCAAACACCGCCGTCGATATGAACTCTTGGGCGGTATCAGCCTGTTATCCCCGGAGTACCTTTTATCCGTTGAGCGATGGCCCTTCCATTCAGAACCACCGGATCACTATGACCTGCTTTCGCACCTGCTCGAACCGTCATTCTCGCAGTTAAGCGGGCTTATGCCATTGCACTAACCTCACGATGTCCGACCGTGATTAGCCCACCTTCGTGCTCCTCCGTTACGCTTTGGGAGGAGACCGCCCCAGTCAAACTACCCACCAGGCACTGTCCGCACCCCGGAT
>NZ_JAUOQQ010000061.1:0-809 GCF_030547675.1 Photobacterium sp. 2_MG-2023 | reverse complement strand
CAGTATGTGGGCTGCTGTAGCTCTGCCGCGCAGCGGCTTGGTTCAACAAAGCATTTAAGAGTGATTCCCAACGCTTGGCATTTTTCATTCCATCGTTGGGTTTTGTGTTTACGGTGCTTTGGTTAAGTTTCCTGGTAGCGTTGCTCACACCTTAATGCGGCGTTAAGTGTTTTTATGGATGATCGAGCTTTTACAAAACTGACCGAATACCTTCAGCAGTTGCCAGCAATTGAGGGCACTATCGGTTATGGGGCAAATGATGATGGTCGGTGGTGGGTTAAATTCACAATAAACATCGACCACAAGTTGGCGTGGCAAACCGTGCAAGAGCTTGGGCACGTACTTAACTATCTGTCTGTGGATGAACGCCTGCCCACGTCCTTTTATCCTGTGTCGCCACCTCCATACATGAATGGTGGTCCTGCGGAGTTTCTATCGTGGGTCATCGAGTGCCACGATCCTGAGTTCAAGCCGGGTACTTGTGCAAAGTGGCTAGAGGGTAGGTTGCCCAATCCGGTAGCGGACCTTGAGCAGTGGGAAATGGAGTGAGCACACTTAACCAGTCGTTCAAGTACGTTCCGGCCTTCGGCCTCCACCGGACGCCCCTGTCGGGGCGCCGCTTATTTCTGCGTTATAAGGAAAAGGATGAATATGTCGCTATACCATTACACAGATTTATCAGCTGTCTATTCGATACTTAAGAATAATAAACTTTGGTTGACTGACATTCGTTGAGGGTGTTCATAGTTCTGTGTCAGCATAAGTCACAGATCCACATATTGATCGACCCTGTTCGGGAAGTGGAGACT
>NZ_JAUOQQ010000060.1:0-813 GCF_030547675.1 Photobacterium sp. 2_MG-2023 | reverse complement strand
TCATCGCCTCTGACTGCCCAGGCATCCACCGTGTACGCTTAGTCACTTAACCATACAACCCCAAGAGGTTTCGTATGTTCAAACAACCAAGGTTGTGTCTCTGACAAAGAGACAATTGGTTTATTCGCCGGACTCATGTTGTCTTCACCGCAGTGAACACAACGAACACAAGACACTTGAATGTGTATTGCTTGAGAACTCTGTTTCTTTCGAAACAGTTTTCATTCAATCGCTAAGATTGAATTTACTAGTCAGCTTTCCAGATTGTTAAAGAGCATGTGAATTATCTTCCGATAACCACTTTCTAAAGGCTTTCAGCATCAGACAATCGATCCAACAACCATTAAGCTATTGAATCTGCGTATCCGTGCAGAAAGTATTTAGAGAGTGGTGGGCGATACCGGGCTCGAACCAGTGACCCCCTCCTTGTAAGGGAGGTGCTCTCCCAACTGAGCTAATCGCCCACGGTATTTTTACATTCCCGTGGCAGGAATGGTGGGTCGTGCAGGATTCGAACCTGCGACCAATTGATTAAAAGTCAACTGCTCTACCAGCTGAGCTAACGACCCATGGCGTCCCATAGGGGAGTCGAACCCCTGTTACCGCCGTGAAAGGGCGGTGTCCTAGGCCTCTAGACGAATGGGACTTTCTAATTCGTACTCACGCTGTTGGGCAGCATGAGTGGCTCTCTACATTTCGACCAGGCAATCTGTGTGGACACTGCATCAACGACACAGTCTTTAGGTAAGGAGGTGATCCAGCCCCAGGTTCCCCTAGGGCTACCTTGTTACGACTTCACCCCAGTCATGAACC